>NZ_SMKP01000085.1:0-42204 GCF_004349015.1 Nonomuraea diastatica | reverse complement strand
AGAGACAGGTGGCATCGTGATCGAGCGCAGCCGGGACTCGGCGATGGCTCGTTCGGCCGTCGGATCGGGGGTTCGCACGCGGGTGAAGGTAGGGCCACAGGCGATCGTGCCAGGGGACCGAACGGCGTTCTGTGGACAGCGCCCGCGGCAACGGAGGGGTTGTGGAAGCGCGGGCGACACCACGCTCTGCGGACAACCCTCGCGACAACCGAGAGGCTGCGGAAACCCGGGCGACACCACGCACTATGGACAACGCCCGCGGCAAGGGAAGGGCTGTGGAAGGCGGCTAGAGAGCGGTGACGGTCAGGCCGAGCATGCCGGGCCCCACGTGGGCGCCGATCACCGCCCCCACCTCGACCACCCGCAACTCCGCCAATGAGGGCATCCGCTTGGACAGCTGCTCGGCCAGCGCCGTGGCGCGTTCCCGGGCCTGCAGATGTTGCACCGCCACCTCCACCAGCCCCTCGCCCGCCGCCTCCACGGCCAGGTCTTCGAGCCGGGCGAGGGCGCGCGACGAGGTGCGGACCTTTTCGAGGAGGGAGATCTGGCCGTCCACGATGTGGAGCAGCGGCTTGATCATCAGGGCCGAGCCGAAGAGGGAGGCCGCTGTGCCGATGCGGCCGCTGCGACGCAGGTAGTCGAGGGTGTCGACGTAGAAGAACGTACGGGTGGCCGCCACGCTCCTGCGGGCGGCCGAGGCCGCCTCCTCCAAGGAGGCCCCGCCGGCGGCGGCGCGGGCCGCCGCGAGGACCGGGTAGCCGAGGCCCATCGCGATCGAGCGGCTGTCGACCACCTCCACCGGTACGGGGGCCTCGGAGGCGGCCGCCAGGGCGGACTCGGCGGTGCCGGACATCGCGGCCGAGAGGTGGACCGACACGATGCCCGTGGCGCCCGCGGCGGCCAGGGACGCGTAGCAGGAGGCGAACGTGGCGGGCGCGGGCCGGGAGGTGGTGGCGGAGGCGAGGTCGCCGGTGAAGGAGCCCTCGTCATGAGGCACGCCCTTGGCTATCACTTGGACGGGCACGACCGTGACCCGCGGCACGGGCGGCAGGTAGGCGGTTGAGTCGGTGACGACGGCGACCGTGGGCGGCATGTCCCGGGGTCAGTTACTGGACAGGGGTGCCGCCCCGCCACACCCGGCGCGGCTGGAGGCCGAAGGACCAGGCGAAGGCGCCCTCGTGGTCGGCGTCCCACTGCACGATGTCGGCCAGCCGGCCCGGGGCCAGCACGCCGCGGTCGGGGGCGCCCAGAACGGTGGCGCCGCCGAGGGTGGCCGCGCGGAGCGCGTCGTTGACGCTCATCCCGAACGCCGACACCGCCATGGCGATGACCAGGGCCATCGAGGTGATGCCGCAGTAGCCGGGGTTGTGGTCGCTGCCGAGCGCGATCTGCACGCCGTGCTTGATCATCTGGCGGACCGGCGGAAGGTGGCCGCGCTGCAGGGCGGTGGCGGGGCAGACGACGGCGGGCACGCCGTAGCGGGACATGATGGCGATGTCCTCGTCGGACATGTGGTGCAGCCCGTCAGCGGAGGCGCAGCCGAGCTCGGCGGCCAGCTGCACGGCGCCGCGGCGGCTGTATACTGGCCGGCGTGGATGCGCGGCAGCAGGCCGACGTTGCGGCCGGAGGCGAGGACCCAGCGGGACTCCTCGGTGGTGAAGTGGCCCTCGTCGCAGTAGACGTCGACGCTGTCGGCGCCCGCGGCGGCGGCGTCGGCGCACCAGGAGCCGACGGCCTCGACGTATTCGCGCTGCCGGCCGAAGTATTCCGGCGGGACGACGTGCGCCGCGAGGAAGGTGACGTGCACCCGCGGCATCATCGGCTCCTTCTCCAGCTCGCGCAGGAGCCGCACGTCGGCCAGCTCGCCGTCGCGGGTGAGGTGGTAGCCGGTCTTGGCCTCGACGGTGGTGGTGCCGCTGAGCAGCCAGTCGCGCAGCCGCTCGCGCACGCCGTTGCAGAGCGTCCAGGGGTCGGTGCCGCGGGTCACGGTGACGGTGGAGCCCACGCCGCCGCCTGCCGCGGTGATCGACGCGGACGTGGAGCCGCCGGTGCGGATGGCCAGCTCGGCGTAGCGGTTGCCGGCGTAGACCGGGTGGGTGTGGGCGTCGATGAGGCCGGGCGTGACGAGAGCGCCACCCAGGTTTTCGACGTGGTCGACGTCGACGATGTCGTCGACGACTCCGGGCACCGTCTGCGGCAGGTCGGGCGCGCGACCGACCCACGCGATGCGGTCGTTGTGCACGAGGATGGCGGCGTTGCTCAGGACTTCGTTGCCGGTCCAGAGACGGCCGATGTTGGTCAGCAGCCGAACGGTCACCGCATCACCGCCCCGCGAGGGCTTCTGCCCGATTCCCGGCATGGCCCCAGCGCCCAGTGCACGGCCTGCGCCGCGCCCACTGAGTCCGCTCCGGGTCCGGACGACATGGGGGGTCTCCTGCTCTAGTCCGCGTCATGCTGTGCGGTGACCGTATCGCCGGAGACATGACCCGGCGATTTCAGTTCAGTTACGTTATTTCACAGGCTGGGCCGCTGTACAGGGTTATTCGGAAGAAAGACCACTGATCCCATCCGTCACCCAGCCCTGCCTCGTCCCCATGGCCCCCGTTGACGACTTGCACACCACTAGTCATCATCGAAACCTAGAACCCGAACCCAAAATGCAGACCAACGTTAGGTCTGGCCAATGGTAGCAACCCCAGGGTGCGGGGACCACTGCCGCTTTTGGGCAGCTCTGCACGCTTTGAGGCGAGAGCTGCCCAACCGCTCCGCGATATAGCGGCGGGCGCCGGCCTCCCAGGGAGCCCTAGGAGACGCGCTCGACCGGCTTGCCCACCCGCACCAGCTCCTGAGACAGGCTCGGCAGCACGCGGGCGTGGAGGATCGTGCCGTCCTCGACGTGCTCGACGGAGAGCACCTCGCCCTCCTTGTGAGCGCGCGAGATCAGGTCACCCCTGTCGTACGGCACCAGCAGGTTGACCTCGTGGTCGAGCCGCGGCAGCTCCCGGTCGATGAGCGACATCAGCTCGGGGATGCCCTTGCCCGTGCGGGCCGACACCACGATGCTGTCGCGCTCGCGCCGGAGGATCCGGTCGACCGTTTCCTGGTCGGCCAGGTCGGCCTTGTTGATCACGACGATCTCACGGATGCCGGAGGCGCCCTCGATGTCGGCGAGCACCTCGCGCACGGCCGCCAGCTGACCCTCGGGATCGGGGTGGGAACCGTCGACGACGTGCAGGATCAGGTCGGCGTCGGCCACCTCTTCCAGCGTGGAACGGAACGCCTCGACGAGCTGGTGCGGCAGGTGCCGGACGAAGCCGACGGTGTCGGCGATCGTGAACAGCCGGCCCTCGGGCGTGCGCGCCCGGCGCACGGTCGGGTCGAGGGTCGCGAACAGCGCGTCCTCCACCAGCACGCCCGCGCCGGTGACGCGGTTGAGCAGCGAGGACTTGCCGGCGTTGGTGTAGCCGGCGATCGCCACGGCCGGGACCTCGCGCCGCTGGCGCTGGTAGCGCATGGTGTCACGCGAGGTGGACATGCTTCCGATCTGGCGGCGCAGCTTGGCCATCCGCTCGCGGATGCGCCGGCGGTCGAGCTCGATCTTGGTCTCACCCGGGCCGCGGCCGCCGATGCCGACGCCGCCCGCGGCGCGCCCGCCGACCTGCCGGGACAGGTTGCCACCCCAACCGCGCAGGCGGGGCAGCAGGTATTGGAGCTGCGCCAGCTCGACCTGGGCCTTGCCCTCGCGACTCTTGGCGTGCTGGGCGAAGATGTCGAGGATCAGCGCGGTGCGGTCGATCACCTTGACCTTGACCGTCTCCTCGAGCTGGCGGAGCTGGCCAGGGGTCAGCTCACCGTCGCAGATCACGGTGTCGGCGGCGGTCGACTCGACTACGTCGCGCAGCTCAAGAGCCTTGCCCGAGCCGATGTAGGTCGCCGGGTCGGGCTTCTGGCGGCGCTGGATCAGGCCGTCGAGCACCTCGGACCCGGCCGTCTCGGCCAGGAGCTTGAGCTCCAGAAGGGAGTTTTCCGCGTCGTCGACGGTGCCGGAGGTCCAGACGCCGACCAGGACGACCCGCTCGAGCCGCAACTTGCGGTATTCGACCTCGGAGACGTCCGTGAGCTCTGTGGACAGGCCCGCCACGCGCCGCAGCGCCTGGCGCTCCTCGAGGTCCATGTCGCCGGTCTCGTACGCGTCGAGCGTGGAGTATTCGTGCATTCGTGTCATCTCTATGAGGAAACGTCTGGACACCACGGTGTCTTCCCACGATGGTGGCATGACATCCCTGGCGCAATCACCTGGTTATCCCGGCTCCACGTCGACGTTGCCCGAACCCGCCGTCACCGAGATCTTGTGCGGCGAGGAGCCGTCGTTGTCGACCTTGACGTTCTCGTCGCCGGATCCCACGTCGGTCGTCACCGCGTACTTGCCCGCGGGCACGACGAGCTTCGTGTCGCCCGAGCCGGTCTTGAGCCGCGCGTCGTCCGGGGCGCTGCGGTATTTCAGCTCGATGTTCCCCGATCCCGCCTCGGCGTACACCTTCTTGCCACCGAGACCGGCGGCGTCGACGTCGCCCGAGCCGAGCTTCACGTCGATCGTCCCGGTCAGGTCCCTGAGCGTGATGTTGCCCGAGCCGGCCTCGAGGTCGACGGCCAGCCCCTTGGGAATCTCGATCTTGTAGTCGACGCTGCAACTGCCGAAGCTCGACGGGCAGTCGTAGGTGACGAACAGCGCCTCCCCCTCGACCTTGTGCTCGGGGGTGGGCTTGTCGTCGCCGCGCCAGCGGAGCGTCTCGGTGACGCGGACGGCGGCGCCGTCGGTCTCCGTGATCACGGTGTCGCCCGCACCACTCTCGAGCCGCAGCTTGGTGACCTTGTCCGTCACCTGGTAAGAAGCGGTGTCCTGCTCGGTGGG
Source organism: Nonomuraea diastatica (assembly GCF_004349015.1). NCBI lineage: Bacteria > Bacillati > Actinomycetota > Actinomycetes > Streptosporangiales > Streptosporangiaceae > Nonomuraea > Nonomuraea diastatica. The sequence goes on along the minus strand of NZ_SMKP01000085.1, from coordinate 37,292 downwards.
GCCCCCGATGTTCGCGAGCCCGCACCCGGTCAGCGCCAATGCGGAGGCCAGCAGCCCGCCCGCGATCGCCATCGTTCTCATGCCCCGCATCCTTTCGCGGCGCGCCACCCGTCCACATCGGGGATGCCCCGGACGATCCCCTGGAGGAACCCCGTCTTTGACCGGGAAAGGACCATAAGGGTAGCGTCGATTCCATAATCCAGAAGTCGTTTTCCACATCGCGAAAATGCGGAAAGAGGTCCCATGGAGATCACCGGCCCGATGCTCGACCGGTTCGACGAGATCCTCACGCCGGAGGCGCTGGCGTTCGTGGCGACTCTCCAGCGCGAGTTCGACGCCAGGCGGCTGGAGCTGCTGGAGGCCCGCCGGACGCGGCAGGCGGAGTTGTCGGCCGGCGCCATGCTCGACTTCCTGCCGGAGACGAAGGAGATCCGGGAGGGCGACTGGCAGGTCGCCTCCCCGGCGCCCGGTCTTGAGGACCGCCGCGTCGAGATCACCGGCCCCGTCGACAAGAAGATGACCATCAACGCGCTCAACTCCGGCGCCAAGGTCTGGCTGGCCGACTTCGAGGACGCCAACTCGCCGCTCTGGGAGAACTGCGTGAGCGGCCACGTCAACCTGCGCGACGCGCTCGACCGCACGATCGACTTCGAGTCCGGCGGCAAGACGTACGCGCTGCGCCCCGACGACGAGCTGGCCACGGTCGTGGTGCGGCCGCGCGGATGGCACCTGGACGAGAAGCACGCCCAGGTTGACGGGCGTCCGGTCGCGGGGTCGCTGTTCGACTTCGGCCTCTACTTCTTCCACTGCGCCCAGCGGCAGCTCGACAAGGGCAAGGGCCCGTACTTCTACCTGCCCAAGATCGAGTCGCATCTGGAGGCGCGGCTCTGGAACGACGTGTTCACCCGGGCGCAGGAACTGCTCGGCATCCCGCACGGCACGATCAGGGCGACCGTGCTCATCGAGACCTATCCGGCGGCGTTCGAGATGGAGGAGATCCTCTACGAGCTGCGCGACCACTCCGCGGGACTCAACGCCGGCCGCTGGGACTACCTGTTCAGCGTGATCAAGAAGTTCCGCACCAGGGGCAGGGAGTTCCTGCTGCCCGAGCGGAACGCGGTGACGATGACCGCGCCGTTCATGCGCGCGTACACCGAGTTGCTGGTGCGCACGTGTCACAAGCGCGGCGCGCACGCCGTCGGCGGGATGGCGGCGTTCATCCCCTCGCGGCGTGACCCCGAGGTGAACGCGGTGGCGCTGGAGAAGGTGCGGGCCGACAAGACGCGCGAGTCCGGCGACGGGTTCGACGGGTCGTGGGTGGCGCACCCCGACCTGGTGCCGGTCTGCCGCGAGGTGTTCGACGGCGTGCTGGGGTCGCGGCCCCACCAGCTCGACCGGCTGCGCGAGGACGTCAGCGTGTCCCCCGCCGACCTGCTGGCGGTCTCGGAGACGCCCGGCGAGATCACGGAGGCGGGGCTGCGCAACAACGTGGACGTGGCGCTGCGCTACCTCGCCGCCTGGATGGGCGGGCAGGGCGCGGTGGCGATCCACAACCTCATGGAGGACGCCGCCACGGCCGAGATCTCGCGCTCGCAGATCTGGCAGTGGATCCACAACGACATCGACCTCGCCGACACGGGCGCGCGGGTGACGAAGGAGCTGGCCGAGCAGATCATCGCTGAGGAACTGACCAGGATCGCGCAGGAGCCGGGCTACGACGAGGGGCTGTACGCCCAGGCCACGGCGCTGTTCAAGGAGGTCGCGCTGGATGACGACTTCGCGGAGTTCCTGACTCTTCCGGCTTATGCTCGAATGCCATAAGAAGGGCAGATACCCACAGGAAAAGGGGGATCGGTGATGGAAACGCTGATAGCGGCCCTGCGGTCGCTGCTGCCCCACGACTCGGTGATCACCGATCCCGTACGCCTGCGCACGTACGAGTGCGACGGCCTGACCTACCACCGGGCGACCCCCGGCGTGGTCGTGCTGCCCGGCACGGCCGAGCAGGTCGCCCGCGTGGTGCGCCTGTGCAACGAGTTCGGCGTGCCCTTCGTGGCCAGGGGCTCGGGCACCGGCCTGTCAGGGGGCGCGCTCCCCCGCGAGGACGGAGTGCTCATCGTCACCTCGAAGATGCGCGCGATCCTGGAGATCGACCTCGGCAACCGCAGGGCGGTGGTCGAGCCGGGCGTCACCAACCTGGCCATCACCGAGGCCGTGCGCGACCGGGGCCACTATTACGCCCCCGACCCCTCCAGCCAGCAGATCTGCTCGATCGGCGGCAACGTCGCGGAGAACTCCGGCGGCGCCCACTGCCTGAAGTACGGCTTCACCGTCAACCACGTCGAGGCCTGCGAGATCGTCACTCCCGACGGCGACCTGGTGACGCTCGACCGCATGGACCCCGGTTATGACCTGCTGGGGGCGTTCGTCGGCTCGGAGGGCACGCTCGGCATCGCCACCAAGATCACGGTACGCCTCTGCCGCGCGCCCGAGTCGGTGACCACGGTGCTGGCCGCGTTCGAGAGCATCGAGCAGGGCGGCGAGGCCGTCTCCGCGATCATCGGGGCGGGCATCGTGCCGGCCGCGATCGAGATGATGGACGCGCTGGCCATCGAGGCGGCCGAGGCGGCGGTGGCCTGCGCCTATCCCGAGGGCGCGGGCGCCGTGCTCATCGTGGAGCTCGACGGGCCCGCCGCGGAGGTGGAGCGGCAGTTCGCCCAGCTCAGGGAGATCTGCTCGGACGCGTTCGAGCTGCGCGTGGCGGCCGATCCGGCCGAGCGGGCGGCGATCTGGAAGGGCCGCAAGTCGGCGTTCGCGGCCGTGGGGCGCATCAGCCCGGCCTACATCGTCCAGGACGGCGTGGTGCCGCGCACGTCGCTGCCCGGCGTGCTGGCCGCCATCGACCGGCTCTCGGCCGAGCACCGGATCAAGGTGGCCAACGTCTTCCACGCGGGCGACGGCAACCTGCACCCGCTGGTGTTGTTCGACGACGCGGAGCCGGGCGCGGGCGAACGGGCCGAGGTGGTCTCCGGCGCGATCCTCGACCTGTGCATCGAGCACGGCGGCTCGATCACGGGCGAGCACGGGGTCGGGGTCGACAAATCGCGCTATATGCCAAGGATGTTCAGCGAGGACGACCTGGACACCATGCAGCTCGTCCGGTGCGCGTTCGACCCGCGGGGCCTGGCCAACCCGGGCAAGGTGTTCCCCACGCCGCGATTGTGCGGCGAGGTGCCGGGCGTGCGCAAGGGCGTGCACCCGCTGGTCGAGTCGGGGAAGGCGGAGCAGTTCTGATGACCCTGGCGGCGACCGGCGTGACGGTCAGGCGGGCCGGCGAGAAGGACGCCGTGAGCGGCGTGGCGCCGCGCTGGGTGGCCCTGCCCGAGACGGTGGAGGAGATCTCGGCGGTGCTGCGGGCCTGCGCGGAGCAGGACCTCGCGGTGGTACCCGCGGGCGGCGGCACCAAGCTGCACTGGGGCCACCCGCCCGAGCGGTGCGACGTGCTGCTCGACATGTGCTGCATGAACGAGATCATCGAGCACGCGGCGGGCGACCTCGTGGTGCGGGCACAGGCGGGCGTCACCATGGACGCCCTGGCCGCCGCGCTCGCGGACGAGGGCCAGGAGCTGGCGCTCGACCCACCGTTCACGGAGCACACGACGGTCGGCGGCACGCTCGCCACCGCGACCGCGGGCCCGCGCGCCTTCCGCTACGGCACCGCCCGCGACCTGCTCATCGGCATCACCGTCGTGCTGGCCGACGGCACCGTCGCCAAGTCGGGCGGCAAAGTGGTCAAGAACGTCGCCGGCTACGACCTCGGCAAGCTCTTCACCGGTTCCCGCGGCACGCTCGGCGTGATCGCCGAAGCGACCTTCCGCCTGCACCCGCTGCCCGCGGAGCGGCGCTGGATCGTGACCCGCACGAAGGTCGCCGATCTCGCCGGCGAGACACTGCGGCGCCTGGCCGCCTCCCAGGCCGAGCCCTCCGCCGTGGACATCGACTGCCCCGACGGCCGGAACGCGACGATCGCGGTGCTGGTGGAGGGGTCGGCCGCCGGGCAGCGGGCGCCGGCCCTGCGCGACGTGCTCGGCGACGGCACCATCACGGCCGAGCCACCCGACTGGTGGGGGCTGATCCTCACGGACGACGTGCTGCTGGAGGTGCGCTTCCCGCCCGCGCGCACGGCCGAGACGCTGGCGGCGGTGGGCGAGACCAGGTTCTCGTTCCGCGGCTCGCCGGTCACGGGACAGGCCTACCTGGAGCTCTGGGACGACGTCTCCGAGGAGGAGCTGACAGCCGCCGTCGACCGGCTCAGGGCGCGGCTCGAGGCGCTGGGCGGGCGGGTGACCGTTCCCGCCTCGCCGTACGAGGGCGTCGACAGGTGGGGGCACGTGAGCACGTTGCCGCTGATGCGGCGGGTGAAGGAACGGTTCGATCCCGGGCGCAGGATGTCCCCCGGCCGGTTCGTGGGAGGGATCTAGCGTGGACCCTGAGCTGATCAACGACTGCGTCCACTGCGGGTTCTGCCTGCCGACGTGCCCGACGTACGCGTTGTGGGGCGAGGAGATGGACTCGCCGCGCGGCCGCATCCACCTGATGAAGCAGCACGTCGAGGGCACGCCCATCACCCCGGAGATGGCCGGGCACTTCGACGCCTGCCTGGGGTGCATGGCGTGCGTCACGGCGTGCCCGTCCGGAGTCCAGTACGACCGGCTGATCGAGCAGACCAGGGTCGTGGTCGAGCGGGAGCACGTGCGCGAGCCGGAGGACCGGGCCGTGCGCGGGATCGTGTTCAGCCTCTTCCCCTACCCGCGCAGGCTGCGGCTGCTGCGCCCGACGATGTGGCTGGCCGGGCGGATGGCGCCGTTCCTGGTCCGGGTGCACCCCGGCCTCGGCTCCATGGCGGGGCTGGCGCCGCGGGTGGAGCACCGCCAGCGTATGCCGCGCGTCGTCAGGGCCAGGGGGGAGCGCAGGGCCGTGGTCGGCATGCTCACCGGATGCGTACAGGGAGAGTTCTTCCCCCAGGTCAACGCGGCCACCGCGCGGGTGCTCGCGCTGGAGGGCTGCGACGTGGTCATCCCGCGCGGCCAGGGCTGCTGCGGCGCGCTCAGCGTGCACTCCGGGCGCGCCGAGCAGGCCAGGAGGCTCGCCCGCCGCACGGTCATGACGTTCGAGAAGGCGGGCGTCGACACCGTCGTGGTGAACGCGGCCGGCTGCGGCTCCTCCATGAAGGAGTACGCCGAGCTGCTCGGCCGCGAGCCCCGGTTCAAGGTCGCCGACCTGTCCGAATATCTCGCCAAGCTGGGCCCCGTGGCCAAGCGGCACCCGCTGCCGCTCACCGTCGCCTACCACGACGCCTGCCACCTGGCCCACGCCCAGGGCATCCGCGACCAGCCGCGCGAGCTGCTGCGCGGCATTCCCGACCTGGAGCTGCGCGAGATCCCCGAGTCGGCCATCTGCTGCGGGTCCGCGGGCACGTACAACATCCTGCAGCCGCAGGCCGCCCACGACCTCGGCGACAGGAAGGCCCGTGCGGTCGGCACGACCGGCGCCGGCCTGCTGGTCTCCGCCAACCCCGGCTGCACCATGCAGATCGCCGGCGCCATGCGGCGCGCCGGCGAGGAGATCAGGGTGGCGCACACGGCCGAGGTGCTCGACGCCTCGCTCCGCGGTGTGCGCCTATGAGCGTCCAGTCGGTCGAGCGGGCGCTCGACGTGCTGGAGGCGCTGGCCGAGCACGGGGGCGAGGCCGGCCTGTCGGAGATCGCCGCCAGGACGGGCCTGCCGTACGGGACCATCCACCGGCTGCTGCGGACACTGCTCGCGCGCGGCTACGTACGCCAGGAATCCGACCGCCGGTACGCCCTCGGCGGCGGGCTCGTGCGTCTGGGCGGCATCGCGGAGAGCATGGTCGGGGTGTGGGCGCAGCCGTACCTCGCCAAGATGGTCGAGTTGTCCGGCGAGACCGCCAACCTGGCCGTGCTCGAAGGCGACTTCATCGTCTACGTGGCCCAGGCGCCCTCGCCGCGCAGGCTGCGGATGTTCGCCGAGGTCGGCAGGCGGGTGTTGCCGCACAGCACGGCGGTGGGCAAGGTGCTGCTGGCCGGGCGGCCGGCCTCCGAGGCGGTCGCCGTGTTCGAGCGCACCGGCATGCCGCGGCGCACCCCCAACACGATCACCGGGCTGACCGCCATGCTCGCCGAGCTCGAACGGGTCAGGACGTGCGGCTACGCGATGGACCTGGGCGAGGAGGAGCTGGGCGTCCACTGCCTGGCCGTGCCCGTCTGGGACGGCGACCGGGTGGTGGCCGCGATGTCGGTGTCGGGCCCCGCGGAACGCATCGACTGGCTCGACCGTGACGAGCTGGCGGAGGGCATGCGTAAGATCGCGCTTGACTTCGGGAACGAGCTCAGCCCGGTGGCCGGCGGAAGTTGAGTAGTCAACCACTTTCTGGCCCCCTGACGTGCGGAAACGCGGCGGATACCCCTCACCGAGCACGAAGATCCCCGTGAGAAGCTCCGTGCGGCGAAGTATGCTGTTGCGGTATGAGCAACACCGCGACCGTGCAATCAGTAGATCGGGCCATCGCCATCCTGGAAATCCTCGCCCGTGAGGGCTCGACCCGAGTGACGGACCTCGCGACGGAGCTCGACGTGCACAAGTCCACGGCGTTCCGGTTACTCGCCGCCCTCGAGCAGGGCGGTCTGGTGGAGCAGAGCAGCGACCGCGGCCGCTACCAGCTCGGGTTCGGCGTGGTGCGGCTGGCCGGCGCGGCCACGGCCCAGCTCGACCTGTCGCGTGAGGGCAGAGACGTGTGCCTGCGCCTGGCCGAGGAGATCGGCGAGACCGTCAACATCGCGGTCCCGCAGGACGGCGACGCGGTCAACCTCACCCAGATCCGCGGCCCCGCCGCGATCAGCGGGCACAACTGGGTCGGGCAGAGCACCCCCGCTCACGCCAGCTCCAGCGGCAAGGTGCTGCTGGCCTTCGGCGCCCTGCGCATGCCCGACGAGCTCGACCACTACACCCCCAGGACGATCACCTCCGAGGAAGAGCTGGAGCTCGACGCCATCAGGGAGCGCGGCTGGGCCTCGGCCGTGGAGGAGCTCGAGGTCGGGCTCAACGCGGTCGCCGCGCCGATCAGGGGCAACGACGGCTCCGTCGTGGCCGCCGTCAGCGTCTCCGCACCCTCCTACCGGCTGACGCCGGCCCGGCTGCCCGAGGTGGGCGAGCTGCTGGTCGAGGGCGCGCGGGAGATAAGCCAGCGCATGGGCTATTACCGTTAAGGCATGTGCAGAAGCATCAAGACCCTCCGTCCCCCGTACACCGAGAGCGTCACCGAGGAGGACGTACGCGCGGCGGCGCTGCAGTACGTCAGGAAGATCTCCGGCTTCCGCGCACCCGCCGCGCACAACGCGGAGGCGTTCGACCGGGCCGTCGAGACCATCACCAGGGCGTCCGAGGAGCTGCTGGGGGCGCTGCAGGTTCGCGGGAGCAGCTGACCGGCGTGGCTAGGACGAGGTGCGGGCGACGGGCCGGCCGCCCGAGCAGACGATCGTGAGCTCGATCTCGTCGCCCTCTTCCGGCTCGAACTCGACCTTGGTCACCCGCGCGGGCCCCGGCTCGACGCCGTCCACCGCATAGCCCTGGGCGGGGCTCCACGAGCGCAGCGTCACCCGGTCGCCGTCGCAGGAGGCGATCACGGTCCCGCCCGCGCTGCGGATCAGCTTCTCCTGCTGGGGCCTGGCGGTCGAGCCGGTCGGCGTCGCGACCGCACGCGGGGTCGCGGTGGCCAGGGCCGCACGCACCTCCGGCGCGCTGAGCACGTGGCTGGAGGCGCCGGTGAGGCCGTTGCCGAGCAGGCCGAGCACCGCCACGCCCGCGCCGGTGGCGGCGACGGCGGTGGCGGCCCAGGCCAGGACGAGTCTCTTCATCGGCTCCCAGCCTCCCCTCTCTCCGGCTAAGACCAGGTTAAGGCGACCCTAAGGCGGCCCAAGGCATCACCATCGAGCGTCTACGTTCATGTACATGGCTGACATCCTGCTCATCGAGGACGACGTGGCGATCCGCACGGCGCTCAGCCGCGGGCTGCGCGAGCTCGGCCATGCCGTCTCCTCCTCGCCGACGGCGCTGGACGGGCTGCGGCTGGCCGTACAGGACCGTCCCGACCTGATCGTCCTCGACCTGGGGTTGCCCGACCTCGACGGGGTGGAGCTGCTGCGCATGTTGCGGGCGGTCAGCCGGGTGCCGGTCATCGTGGCGACCGCCCGCGACGGTGACGCGGAGATGGTGCCGGTGCTGGACGCGGGCGCCGACGACTACGTGGTCAAACCGTACAGCGCGGCGCAGCTCGACGCCCGGGTCAGGGCCGTGCTGCGGCGGTCGGGCGGCGACTCCGCGCCGGAGCCGCTGGCGGTGGGAGCCCTGCGGGTGGATCCGCGGGCGCGGACGGCCACGCTGGACGGGGCGGCGCTCGACCTGACGCCGCGCGAGTTCGACGTCCTGCACTATCTCGCCGCGCGGCCGGGCGAGGTGGTCACCAAGCGGGAGTTGCTGACGGAGGTGTGGCAGCTCCCCTACGGCGGGGCCGACAAGACGGTGGACGTGCACCTGTCGTGGCTGCGCAGGAAACTCGGCGAGACGGCTTCCGAGCCCCGCTACCTGCACACGGTGCGCGGCGTCGGCGTCAAGCTGGTCGAGCCGTCATGAGACGGTGGCTCGCGCTGCTGGTCGCCGCGACCACGTCCGTCGTGCTGATCGCGCTGCTGGTGCCGATGGCGCTGCTGATCCGCGCCGTGGCCGAGAACGGCGCCATGAGCAGGGCCACCGCCACGGCCGAGTTCGTGGCGGTGGCCGTGGGCACGCCCGACCTGACGCTGGCGGTGCAGCAGGCCGGGCGTCCCGTGACCGTGTTCCTGCCCGGCGGCGGCACGGTGGGCGGGCCCGCTCCCCGCTCCGACGCCGTACGCCTGGCCTCGACCGGACGCAGCGTCACCGCCGCGGCCCCCGGGGGCAGGGAGGTGCTGGTCTCGGCGCAGACGCTGGAGGGCACGGCCGTGATCAGGGTGTTCGTGCCCGACACCGAGCTGACCAAGGGGGTGCGGGAGGCGTGGCTGGCGCTGCTCGTGCTCGGGCTCGCCCTGGTCGTGCTGGGCATCGTGCTGGCCGACCGGCTGGCGCTGGCCGTGACGCGGCCCGTGGACGGTCTCGCCCGGGTCTCGCACCGGCTGGCCGGCGGCGACCTGTCCGCCAGGGCCGAGCTCGGCGGTCCCCCCGAGGTGCGCTCCGTGGCGCTGGCGCTCAATCATCTCGCAGGGCGAATCGACGACCTGCTCGCGGCGGAGCGGGAGTCGGTGGCGGACCTCTCGCACCGGCTGCGTACCCCTCTGACGGGTCTCAGGCTGGACGCGGAGTCGCTGTGTGACCCGGAGGAGAGGGCGCGCGTGCAGAGCCGGGTCGACGCGCTCCAGCGCGCGGTGAGCACGGTCATCACGGACGCGCGGCGGCGCTCGGCAGGTCGTGACGCGTGCGACGCGGCGGCGGTGGTGCGGGAGCGGGTGCGGTTCTGGTCGGTGCTGGCCGAGGACCAGGGACGGGACGTGTCGCTCGCGCTGTCCGACGCCCCGCTGCCGGTGGCGGTGGGTGCCGAGGAACTCGCCGCCTGCGTGGACGCGCTGCTCGGCAACGTGTTCGCGCATACCGCCGAAGGGGTTCCCATGGCGGTACGCCTCGGGCCGCACGACGCCGGGGCCCTGCTGGTGGTCGAGGACGCCGGCCCCGGCTTCGATCCGGCGCTGCTGGAGCGCGGGACCAGCGGGGGCGGCTCGACCGGGCTCGGCCTCGACATCGCCCGCCGCACCGCCGCGTCGTCGGGCGGCGGCCTGACTGTCTCCACCGCCGCCGGGGGCGGCGCACGCGTGGAGGTCGTCCTGGCCACGTCCGTGCCTGAAGCCCGTCGATAGGCCTGGCTGCGGTACGGGAGGGGTCCCGACGCATCGGGTGAAGATTGTGACATGGATGAGGATGAAAGGGTCGGCAAGGAGCTGGAGGAGTCGGAGCCTCTGCCGGCCTGGTGGCGCGTCATTGTCCTGTGCCTCGCGCCGGTCGCCCTGGCGCTGTCCGTCAATGCGGTCTTCCAGCACCTTGCCACGGCGAACCTCGGACTCTCCCACACAGCAGGCCCTGCCCCGGACATCCACTTCAGCTTCCGTCACGTGGGCGCTGGGCTCATAGACGACGAGCACTACGCCTTCACCTGGCAGGTACGCGACAGCCTCGAAAGCACCCTGAGCGTCCGGCGGCCGTACTCTGTGCCCCACCTCCGCCACGTCGACGACGTGTCGGGCACGCTGACCGCGTACGTCCCGGCGGGCTGCGCGGACCGTGCGATCCGATGGCGGATCACCGTCAACGGGCGGGAGGCCGGCGCAGGTACTTTCCAGGGGCGGCGGGCGTACGCGATCCCCACCGATTACTCCTCGGACGGCGACCTGGACACCGTCGTGGTCGCCGCCGGCTGGGACGGCGGCACCGAGACGTGCCCCCGCTTCCGGCTGGTGTGGGACACCAAGGCGCTGGAGCCGTAGACCGCATCCGTCCACGCCACCGTCCGTTAACCGTGGCTTAGCGCGCGATTAGCGGCGATCGCGGTTTCGTGGAGTCATGCGAATCACGAAGAAGTTCATCGTTGCCGGTGCCGGGGTCGTCACGCTGGTCGCGGGCGGAGGCGCGGCCGTCGCCGCCACCTCCGCGCCCGCCCCGAAGGTCACGGCGGAGCAGGCCATCGAGATCGCGCACAAGCAGGTGGCGGGCGCCTGGGTCAGCGAGCTCGACTTCGACTCCCAGGGCACGCGGGCGGACGTGTGGGAGATCGAGCTGACCAAGGGGTCGCAGCTACACGAGCTGAAGATCGACGCTGCCACGGGCAAGGTCACCAAGAACGAGACGGAACGGGCGGACAAGGACGACGACGACAGCGACGACGACTGACCGGATCTCGCGAGGAACGCCGGGCCACCGTGGCCCGGCGTTTCATGGTTGTGGGCGGAGTCCGGCGATGAGGAGGGCGACCATCCGCCGAGCGTCGTAGCGGGGGTCGTTGTCGGCGCCGATGCAGAGGTTGCCGACGCCGCGCATGAGTTCGAGGGCGTTGAGGTCGGAGCGGATCTCGCCGGCGGCGGCCGCCGCGTCGAGCAGCCGGCTGCAGACGGGCACGAGGCGGTCGAGGAAGTACGCGTGCAGCGTGTCGAAACCGGCGTTGTCCGACTGCAGCACGGCGGCGAGCCCGTGCTTGGTGACCAGGAAGTCGACGAACTGGTCGATCCATCGCCTCAGCGCGTCGTAGGGACTCGCGGCACTCTCCAGCAGGGCCGGGCCGGCCTCGGCGCAGGCTTCGACCTGGTGCCGGTAGACGGCGACGATGAGGTCGGCCCTGGTCGGGAAGTGGCGGTAGATCGTGGCCACCCCGACTCCCGCCCTGGCCGCGATGTCGCGCACCGGCGCCTCGACGCCCGAGGTCACGAAGACGGCCGCGGCGGCGTCGAGGAGCGCCCTCTCGTTGCGCCGGGCATCGGCCCGCTTACGGGGCGCCGCACGCCCCGCGCCTCCGTCGTTCACCGTGCTGTTTCCCTCCATGCCGGACTTGCAAAACGGAACGACGATCCGTATCGTAGCTGGAACCAGATTCCGTTTAACCCATGATGCCAGAGCGCCGCCCGGACGGCCAAGCCGCGCATCTGCCCCAGCGCCTCAAGAGAGGCCGACCGGCGTGCGCCTATTGGGCCGACCGCGACGAACGGCTCCAGCATGCACCGAAAGCACGTTCCGTTTACTCCTCGGCGGCGCGTCCGTCAGGACGGCCGCTCACGAAGGGAGCAGTGCCTCAATGCCGCACACCACCCGGCCCCGCTTCGGGATCATGACCGCCCCCTCACAGGTCGGCTACCGCGACGTCCTGCAGGTCTGGCAGGAGGCGGACACGATTCCGGAGATCGAACACGCGTGGTTGTTCGACCATCTCCTGCCCATCTTCGGCGACCCCAACGGGCCGATCTACGAAGGCTGGACCCTGCTGTCCGCCCTCGCCGCGCAGACCCGGCGCCTGCGGCTCGGCGTGATGGTGACCAGCAACCGCATCCGGCCGCCCGCGCTCCTGGCCAAGATCGCCGCAACCGTCGACGTCATCTCCGGCGGACGGCTCGACTTCGGCATCGGCGTCGGCTCACGACCCGACTGGCCCCTGGCCCGGCGCGAGTACGAAGCCCACGGCCTGCCCTTCCACGACACCGCCCACGCCGTGGGCAGCCTCGCGGAAGCGTGCACGGTGATCCGGCGGTTGTGGACCGAGACGAAGCCGTTCGACTTCCACGGCACCTGCGTCCAGGTCACCGGAGCGTACGGCAACCCCAAGCCCGTCCAGCGTCCCCACCCGCCGATCCTCATCGGCGGCCGCTCCTCCGCGACGCTGCGGGTGGCCGCCCAGCACGCCGACCTGTGGAACATTCCCGGCGGCGACATCGCCGACGTCGTCAGCCGCAGCGCGCTGCTGGACCGCTACTGCACCGAGATCGGCCGCGACGCCGCCTCCATCGTCCGCTCCATCCACCTGCCCGTCTCCTACGACCAGCCCGACATCACCCGCGACGCCATCGGCGAAGCGATCGACGCCGGCTTCACGCACATCGTCCTCGGGCTGCCGGCGCCCTACCCCGCCGGCGTCGCGCGGTGGGTCACCGACGAGCTCATCACCAAGAATCGTTGGAAGGAGAGATCATTCTCATGACGGAAACAGACCTCGCAGCCGGCTCCCCCGCTCCGATCGTCTCGGTGAAGCCGGTCGTCCTGCCCGCCCCGGGCCGCGGCGAGGACCTCCAGGTCCACGTGTCCGCCCCGGTGATCGGCACCGGCCTGCCCGTCATCGTGTTCTCGCACGGCTTCGGCCAGTCGATGGACGGCTACGCCCCGCTGGCGGACCACTGGGCCGCTCACGGGTTCGTGGTCCTGCGGCCCAGCCACCTCGACTCCCGGACGCTCGGCCTCCCGCCCGAGGACCCCCGTACGCCGCGGGTCTGGCGGTTCCGCATCGAGGACCTCAAGCGCACCCTCGACGGGCTCGACCTCCTCGAAGCCGCCGTACCGGGACTCGGCGGACGCCTCGACCGCAGCCGCATCGCCGTGTCGGGCCACTCCTGGGGAGCCCAGAGCGCGAGCACGATGCTGGGCGCGCGCGTCCTCGGCTCCGACGGCGTTCCCGGGGAGGACATGTCCGATCCCCGTGTCAAGGCGGGCGTGCTGCTCGCCCTTACGGGCCTCGGCGACGACCTGACCCCGTTCGCGGCCGAGCACTTCCCTTTCATGAGGCCGTACTTCGGCGACATGACCACCCCCGCGCTCATCGTCGCGGGCGACAAGGACCAGTCCGCGCTGTCCACCCGCGGCCCCGACTGGTTCACCGACCCCTACATCCACAGCCCCGGGAGCAAGAGCCTGCTCACGCTCTCCGGGGCCGAGCATTCGCTCGGGGGCATCTCCGGGTACGAGGTCGCCGAGACGACCGACGAGCACCCCGCCCGCGTCGCCCTGATCCAGCGGCTCACCACCGCCTACCTGCGCAGCGTCCTCTGCTCCGAGGACGCCGGCTGGAAGGCGGCGCTGGACGAGGACCTCGGCCCGTTGGGCAGCCTGCGGAGCAAGTAGGCGTACCGCGTCCGTCGTCCGTGAGCAACCTCGGTTCCGTACCCTCGTTCGGACTTGGTTTCAGGAACGCCAGGGCGGCGGCCTGTTCGGACGGCAGATGGAGCAGCAGGCCCGCGGTGCGTGGCTAAAGCCCAGTTGAACTGTGAACGCGATCTCTCGGGCGGGTCGGGGTCAGCGTGGGCGGCCAGGTGCTCGATCTCGGGCGCCAGCCCGGTATGTCATCTTCCTTCCGTGACGACACATCGCGAGCACCTATATTGACCGCTGCTGCGTATCGACGGTAACGAGATCTGGGGCGAGCACTTCGACGGCTTAGTCGACGAGGTGCGAATCTGAAACCGCGCCCGGACCAGCGACCGAGATTAAGGCCGACATGGATACCTATGTCGGCGCCGCAGGCATGGGTGGCGACCCAGCGGGTGCAAAAGAATTCGCCTACCGAGGTTTAGCAGCTTGCGAAGAGCCGATGAGCGTCGCCGATCAAGTAAAACGTAGACGTACTGATTGAGGACGTTGATCGAAGGCGACGGATGGCACTTAGTGGTGCCGCTGGGGTGCACCCAACGCGACAGATGTGTCGCAGGCGTGGGGCTCACTTGGATGTGCCGAGGTAACGATCACTCCGCTGATCTGGGTTTTTGCTCCGGTTGGCATTGAAGCGCGCCTTCTTCTGACGATTCCCGCACGTGTTCATGTCACACCATTTGCGGGTGCGACTTTGGCTGGTGTCGAAGAAGGCGGCCTGGCAGGTTGGCGATGCGCACAAGGCCAGTTTCCCGTCTCGCTCACCTGCGATGATGCTGATCGCGTCGGCGGCGATCACGCTGAGGGCATCTTCCACGCAGGAAGCCGAGCTGAGCCGCCATCGCCGCTTACCCTCGGGCGTCAGGACAGCCGCGGCCCGCCCCTGAGCGCTGCGGTCATTGATGACATGGACAGCAGGCACAGGGAGAGCGTCCTGGATCGCGGCCGCTGTCGCGGCGGCGTGAATCGACTCCCTCAGTTCCCGAGCGAGGTCGAGCTGGGCAGTGGTGCAGGAGTCCACGGCGAGGCCGTTCACTGCCAGCCAGTCGATGAGTCGGTGCGGCGTGGGAATGCGCTCCACGGCCTTGCCATGACGCTCCGACAGAGTCCCCGTGAAGCTGGTCGCTAGCACGTTACCGAGGCGGAAGGCAGGGAACCCAGCACGCATGGAACCACCTTAGCAGGTTGCACGCTGCATCAAGGCATGTTAGAACCTTCTTAGCCGGTTCGCAGCAGTTCGCAGCCGGTTCCGCGATGGCCAGGAGGTCTCATGCCCCGTCCAACCAGCGACGTGCAAGCATTTGAAGCCCACGCAACCGACGCCGACCTCGACGATCTGCGCGCGCGGCTAGCCGCGGCGCGGCTACCGGAAGCTGAGACGGTCTATAGCGCCGCGCCCGACCCTCGCCGATGGGAACAGGGCGTTCCGCTCGCCGACCTCGTCGATGTCGTGAACTACTGGCGCACCGGGTACGACTGGCGGTCGTTCGAAGAGCGCCTTAACCGGGTCGGCCAGTTCCGCACGACCATTGATGATCTGGGAATCCATTTCCTGCACCGCCGATCCGCGCGCGCAGATGCCACTCCTCTGATTTTGACGCACGGCTGGCCGGGCAGCATTGCCGAGTTCATCGATGTAGTGGACGAGCTGGCAGATCCGAAAGATGCGGACGCGCCGGCGTTCCACGTCGTGGTCCCGTCGCTACCAGGCTTCGGGTACAGCGACAAACCGACCACCACCGGGTGGGGAACCGAAAAGATCGCGGCCGCATGGGTGGAACTGATGGGAAGGCTCGGTTACGACAAGTTCGCAGCCCACGGCGGCGACTGGGGAGGTAATATCGCCACGGTTCTCGGCGGCAGGTTCCCGGCGCACGTTCTCGGCATCCACACAACGTTCGCGGAGGCGCCGCCCGGGTTGACCACGGACGGGCTCACGGCGGTCGAGCGCAGGTGGACCGAGGAAACCCGCGATTTCTGGCGCCACCGCGCGGCGTACGCGAAGCAGCAGGCGACCCGACCGCAGACCATCGGCTACTCGCTCGTCGACTCACCGGTCGGACTTCTTGCCTGGATCCTTGACAAGTTCGCCGAGTGGACAGATACCGAAGACAGCCCGTTCGAGACGATTTCCAGAGACCGCGTTCTTGACGACGTCACCCTGTATTGGCTGACGCGGACCGGCGCATCGTCGGCCCGCATTTACTACGAGAGCCACAACTCGCTCGACCCCGAACTTCGGGTCGACGTCCCGTCAGCAATCACTATGTATCCCCGCGACATCGAGAAGCATCCGCGCCCCTGGGCACAGGAGCGGTACCGACAAATCGTCCGATGGAGGTCGCCCGAAAACGGGGGACATTTCCCGTCGCTGGAGGTTCCCGAATATTTCGTCAAGGACCTGCAAGAAGGCCTCGCGGCAGTGCTGGCCGCTCATCGGTGAACGCGGATCGGCGATCCGGAATCTCGCCCCTCAGGACAGGAGCGATGACAGTATGTGACCATGCGTCCACCCCGAGCGAGATCTTTCAACACCGCGGGCCCGTGCGACCCCCAGCTGCACTACATGCTGCCGCCCACACCTCGGCTTCCCGAGGCGCGAGCGCTGATCGACATGGACCGCTACTTCGTGGTCCACGCGCCCCGGCAGACCGGCAAGACCACCGCGCTGCGCACTCTGGCGTCCGACTTGACGGCCGGAGGCGATGTCGCGGCTCTGGTGTTCTCCTGCGAGCGCGCCAAGGTGGCCCGCGACGACGTGGGCTGGGGAGAGTCGATGCTGCTGGATTCGATCCGTGCGGCCGCCAAGCGGTCGGGCTGGCCGGACGAACTGCTCCCGCCGGACCCCTGGCCGCAGGCCACGCCGGGCAGCCGCATCGACGTCGCGCTGAGCGAGTGGTGCCGTCGATGTCCGCGCCGGGTGGTGCTGCTCTTCGACGAGATCGACGCCCTGCAGGGCGACAGCCTGATCAGCTTTCTCTGCCAGCTCCGTGACGGTCACAACGCCCGGCCCGATGGGCACCCGTTCCCCACGTCCGTGATCCTGTGCGGGCTACGCGACGTCCGTGAATACAAGACCGCTGTCGGTGCCGACCCTGGCCGGTGCAATCCGACCAGCCCGTTCAACATCGTCACCGAGTCGCTGCGCCTGGGCGACTTCACCGCCGACCAGATCGGTGAGCTGTACGGCCAGCACGCGCAGGCCACCGGCCAGGAGTTCGCCAAGGACGCGGTGGACCGGGTGTTCGAGCTGACGCAGGGCCAGCCGTGGCTGGTCAACGCCCTCGCCCACGAGATCACCTTCAAGATGAAGGTGACCGGCGTCATCACTGCCGGACGGGTGGACGAGGCCAAGGAGCGACTGATCCGGGCGCGCGCAACCCACCTGGACGCCCTCGTTGCGCGCCTGTACGAACCACGGGTGGAACGAGTGATCGAACCGATCGTGGCGGGAACGTGGCCGGGCACGGACACGTCCTTCGACGATGACGTCTCCTACGTTCACGATCTTGGCCTCATCCGGGGCACCAGGGACCTGGAGATCGCCAACCCGATCTACCGAGAGGTCCTGCTGCGGGTTCTGGGAGATCGTACGGAGCGGTTCGTCAAGGCCGACCCGCGCAGCTTCGTCCTGCCGGATGGCCGGTTCGACCTGGTGCGCCTGTTGCAGGAGTTCGTCGTGTTCTGGCGCGAGCACGGTGAAGTCCTCATCCAGCAGGAGGGCTACCACGAGGCCGCCTGCCAGATCATCCTCATGGCCTTCCTCCATCGCCTGGTCAACGGCGGCGGCCACCTCGACCGCGAGTACGCCGCCGGCACCAAACGCCTGGACGTGCTGATCCGCTGGCCCTACCCGGGTCCGGACGGCGAACGGCTGATGCAACGGGAGGCCATGGAGCTGAAGGTCTGGCGCGCCGGCAAGGACGACCCGCTGCCCGACGGCCTCGCCCAGCTCGACGGGTATCTCGACCGGCTCAGCCTCACCACCGGCGTGCTGGTGATCTTCGATCGGCGCCCCGAGGCCACGCCGTGGAAGGAACGCGGCTGCTTCGAGCGGGCGACCACGCCGTCCGGCCGCCAGGTCACCGTTCTACGTGGATAGCGCAGTATGTGCCACACAGCTACAGCCACCCATAAAAGCGAGCGGAGTTCGTCCCCACGGAAGATGCACCAAAGTCCGCAGACATAGGCACCTATGCCCAGATGAATGCCTGAGCTCAGCCGAAACGCTCCATCTCGCAGACGATGGCCATCGCGGCCGAACGCCGGCATGATTCCGGGTGAGCTCACGGGCACCCCGCGCGCTCACCCCGGTCACCCGCACTTCAGCGGGTCATTCGCATGACGATCGGCCGGTGATCGGACGCCGTGGTCGAGAGTACGGAGCCGCTCGTCGTGGTGACGCCCTTGGTGTAGATGTAGTCGATGCGGGCGTTGCCGAGCGTCGGCTTGTCGGCGTATTCGGCGCCCGTGTCGACCCAGCCCGCGCTCACGAACCGCTTCGACAGCGCGTCCGCGGGCTTGGCGTTGAAGTCGCCGGTGAGGATGATCCCCGACCTGGAGCCGAAGTAGGAGCGCACCTTGTCGGCCTGGGCCTCGCGGCGGGCCACCGATGTCGCCGACAGGCCGGGCGACAGGTGGGTGGTGAACACCCGGACCGTCCTGCCGCCGCCGAGGTCGAGCTTGACCCCGGCCATGGAACGGTTGACCGGGCAGGTGGCGAAGTTCGTGAGGGGGATCGTCACCCGTTCGGCGATCGTGAACTTGGACAGGATCGTGTTGCCCGCCTTGCCGGGCTGCGGTTTGTCGCACGGGCCTGGGTTGTCGCCGGCACCGAAGTGGGCGTTGTCGCTGATGTGCCAGCCGAGCGCGTCGGCGAGTTGCCGCACCTGGTCGGCGCCGGGTTTGCGGTGGATCTCCTGAAGGGTGACGATGTTTGCGCCGCTCTTGCGGATCACGGAGGCGATGGCCTGCATGTCGGCGCTCTCGCCGTGGATGTTCCAGTCGAGCACGACGAGGCTGACCGCTCTGGCGTGCGCGGGTGCCACGGTGGTCGCGGTGGCGAGCACGGTGAGCGCTGTCATCACTTGAATCCGTCTGGTCACACGCATGCTCACGGATCTTACGCACACCCTGACTCTGCGTACAGGGTCAGCAGGCGTCGAGGACGGTCTCCATGGCCTGCTTCTCCGCCTTGGTCACCCAGACGTCGTACTTGGCCTTCACGTCGATCTGCCGGCTGACATAGGCGCACCGGTACGCCTTGCGCGGCGGCAACCAGGTGGCGGCGTCGGAGTCGCTCTTCTGCCCGTTCAGCGGCCCGTCGACGGCCAGAAGGTTCAGCGGGTCGTTGGCGAACTCCTTGCGCTTGGTCTCCGGCCACTGCTGCGCGCCCTTCTGCCAGGCGTCCGACAGCGGCACCAGGTGGTCGATCTGGACCTTCGAGCTGGTGTCCTGGCCGCGCTTGAACTCGATGGTCTTGCCGCTGAACGGGTCGTCGAGCGTGCCCGTCAGGACGACGCAGTCGTGGGTGCCGGGTTTGAAGGTCTCGCCCTCCAGGTCGCGTTTGAGGATGTCGTTACGGGTGTCGCAGCCGTTGTGGTCGACGTCGGACCAGGCAGGGCCGAACTCGTCGCGGTCGAAGCCGGTCTTCGGGGCGCGGCCCTTGACGTCGAGCCCCGCCAGCTTGTCGCGGGCCTCCGACACCGAGGCGAAGTCCGGCTTCTCCACGTGCTGACCTGCCGACTGCACGGTCAGGCCGCCACAACCGGCCAGCATCCCCGACATGGCCAGACCGGCCACGCATCCCCGAACCCGCACCGCACACCCCCGGACCTTGTTTTCGTAAAGTCTAGGGATACAAATGCCCATCAACGGGTCTTACGAAGCCTCCAGGGCATCGATCAGCCACTCTGCCAGGTATTTCGCGAAAGATGATCTGACGTAGATCCGGTACGTTTTGGATGATCGCCGCTCAAGGATCACCGACGTCTTGGCCAGCAGGGTCTGGGCGTGCCCGGGGAAGACCGACGGGTCCAGATCGATCGGGCAGCCGGTGATGAGCACGTCGTGGGCGGCGGGGCCGGCGAGCTCCAGGACCGTACGCTGGCCCGACACGTCCACCCACCCGGGGCGTGGCGGGACGTCGCCGGTCACCAGCCACCAGTCAGGCCCCAGCCGCAGCCCCGTGCCCGGATCCGTGCCCCGCACCTCCCACATGGGCTCGAACGGCACCTCGCGCAGGCGCGCCCGCGGGGTGCTCGCGGCCTCGAACTGGGCGGCGAAGGCGGCGGCGGGGCTCTCCGCCCGGCACTCCCCCGCGTACGGGGCCGGCGCGTCCGCCAGGGGGTCGCCGTCGCGGCGGGCGTTGTCCGGGTCGTAGAAGACGGGCTCCACGACGGTCACCGGGGGCGCCACGTTCCCTGACACCGCCGTGAGCCGGTCGCCCGGGGTCACGTTCCTGGCCATGGCCAGGCTGAACGTGCGGCCGAGCGCGGCGCTGTGGTAGCTGGAGGTGACGTGGCCGAGCATCGGTGCCACGCCCGCGGCGGTCAGCTGGGCGCCCTCCTCCACGAGCGCCGCCGGATCGTCGGCGAGCAGGCCGACCAGGCGCTTGCGGTCCTGGCGCGCGGCGTCCGGCCGGGCGTGGGAACGCTTGCCGACGAAGTCCGGCTTGCGCGCCGAGACGATCCACCCCATGCCGAGGTCCTGCGGGGTCACGGTCCCGTCGGTCTCCTGGCCGACGATCGCGAACCCCTTCTCCGCCCGTAGCACGTGCATGGTCTCGGTCCCGTACGGCACCGCGCCGAGCCCCAGCACCGCCTCCCACAGCGCCCTGCCGTACCGCCACGGCACGTTGACCTCGTAGGCCAGCTCGCCGGAGAAGCTGATCCTGAACACCCGGCCCGGCACGCCCAGCACGGGCACGCTCGCGTACCGCATGAACGCCAGCTCGACCGCCTCGGGCGCGACCGCCGCGATGACGTCGCGGGCGCGGGGGCCCGCGACGGCGACCGTCGCCCAGTGGTCGGTGACCGAGGTGAACGACACGTCCAGGTCCGGCCACTCCGTCTGCCGCCACTCCTCCAGCCAGTCGAGCACCGCGGCGGCGTTGCCCGTGGTCGTGGTCGTCAGGTAGTGGTCGTCGGCGAGCCTGGTCGTGGTGCCGTCGTCGAACACCATCCCGTCGGCCCCGCACATCACCCCGTAGCGGCAGGCGCCGACGGCGAGCGTGGAGTACATGTTCGTGTAGACACGGTCGAGGAACTCGCCCGCGTCCGCGCCCCTGATGTCGATCTTGCCCAGGGTGGATGCGTCCATGGCGGCGACGGCGGTGCGGGCCGCGTGGCATTCGCGCCGCACGGCGGCCTCCATGTCCTCGCCGTCCTGGGGGAAGTACCACGGGCGTTTCCACTGGCCGACGTCCTCGAACACGGCTCCACGCGCGACGTGCGCGTCGTGCAGGGCGGTGGTCCTGACGGGGTCGGACAGCGCGCCGCGGTCGCGTCCCGCGAGGGTGGCGAAGGACACGGGCGTGTACGGCGGCCGGAACGTGGTCGTACTGACCTGGCCGGGCGCGGCGCCGAGCAGCGCGGACATGACGCCCACCACGACCGTTCCCGACGTCTTGCCCTGGTCGGCGCCGGTGCCCGCGGTGGTGTAGCGCTTGACGTGCTCCACCGACCGCATCCCGGTGCCCGTGGCCCTGGCCAGGTCGGCCACGGTCACGTCCCGGTGCAGGTCCGCGAAGGCGGGATCACTGCCCGGGGCTCTCTCGACGAGCCACAGGGCCGCCGGCCGCCGCAGGGGCCGCTCGTCGCACTCCGGCACCCTGAGCCCGGGCACGGTGCGCCCGGCGGCCTCCGCTCCCGCGGCGTAGCCGTCGGCGATGGCCTCGCGCGTGCCGTACAGACCTCGGCAGGCTCCTGCCGACCGCTCGGCCTGCGCCGACACGCCGGGGACGAAGGCGGCAAGCTCCTCGTCGAACCTGGTCCTGCCGCCCGACTGGCTGAACAGGTGCACGGCCGGGTTCCAGCCTCCGGCGACGGCCAGCAGGTCGGCGTCGAAGTGCCGGGCGCCCACCTGGACGCCGGTGAGCACGCCCTCCGCGTCCGCGGTCGTGCCCGTCACCACCTGCCCGGCGAGCACCTCCACGTCCGCCGGCAGCGCGGAAGGGCGCGGATCCACGACGGCGAGCACGTCGACACCGGCCGCCGCGAGGTCCTCGGCCGCCTCGTAGCCGGAGTCGGCGCAGGCGAACACCACCGCCCGCCGTCCGGCGCGCACGCCGTAGCGGTTGGCGTAGGCACGGGCGGAGGCGGCCAGCATCACGCCGGGCCGGTCGTTGCCGGGGAAGGCGAGCGAGCGCTCGTGCGCCCCCGTGGCCAGCACCACGCGGCGCGCCCTGATGTGCCACAGCCGCTCGCCCCGAGCCCGCCGCTCCACGGCGAGCACGTAGTTGTGGTCGTAGTAGCCGACGGCCGTCGTCCTGGTGAGCACCCTGGCGGGCAGGTCGAGGCCGGCCACCCAGTCCAGCGCGGGGGCGCCGTCCAGGAGCAGGCGGCTGTCCAGCAGGTCGCCGCCGGGCCGCGGCTGGTCGTCCACGAGGATCACCCGCGCCCCCGACCGCCCCGCCGCGAGGGTGGCGGCCAGCCCGGCCGGTCCGCCGCCGACCACCAGCACGTCACAGTGCAGGTAGCCCTTGTCGCAGCGGCGCTCGTCCACCGCGTCGAGATCGACCCGGCCCTTGCCGCGCAGGCTCTGCACCTCCAGCCCGTCGTAGAGCTCCACGGTGGTGGCCGCCAGCATCGGGTCGGCACCCACGCGGACCAGCGCGTTCGGCTCCTCGGGACCCGCGGTGAAGATCCCGCGCGGACGGCCCAGATCGACGCTGCGGCCGACCACCCGCACCCCGTTGCGCAACAACGCCGCGGCCAGCGTGTCACCCGGCTCACCCGTCATCGGGCGGCCGTCGAACGTGAACCTCATCGTGGCTTCCTGATCTCGTGGGTGACCGTGTGGCGCTCGACCGTGAACCAGGTCCGGCAACCGTGCACGTGGAACCAGCGCTCGTGGAACCAGCCCTTGGGATTGTCGCGCATGAACACGTACTCGGCCCACCGTTCGTCCGTCATGTCGCCGGTGGGGCAGGCGATGCCGGCCTGGCCGCCGTAGTGGAACTCGTTCTCGTCGCGGGGCCCGCAGTTGGGGCAGTCGATCAGCAACATCAGTGCGCCACCGCCGCCGCGCCGTGCTCGTCGATGAGCGCCCCCGTGGTGAACCGGTCGAGCGCGAACGGCTCCGCCAGCGAATGCGGCCGGTCGTGAGCCAGGGTGTGGGCGTACACCCAGCCAGAGCCCGGGGTCGCCTTGAAGCCGCCGGTGCCCCACCCCGCGTTGATGTAGAGGCCCTCGACGGGAGTCGGGCCGATGATGGGCGAGGCGTCAGGGGAGACGTCGACGATCCCGGCCCAGGTGCGCAACACGCGCACCCTGCTGAAGATCGGGAACAGCTCCAGGGCAGCCGCCATCTGCGCCTCGATGACGTGCACGCCGCCGCGCTGCCCGTAGGAGTTGTACGCGTCGATGCCCGCCCCCATGACCAGCTCGCCCTTGTGCGCCTGGCTGACGTACACGTGGACGGCGTTCGACATGACGACGCAGTCGAGCACCGGCTCCAGCAGCTCGGACACCAGCGCCTGGAGCGGGTGCGACTGCAGCGGCAGGCGGATCCCGGCCCGCTCGGCGAGCACGGAGGTGTGCCCGGCCGCCGCCAGCGCGACCTTCCCCGCCGCGATGCGCCCGCGCGAGGTCTCGACGGCCGTGACCCGGCCGCCGGTGATCTCGAAGCCGGTGACCTGGCAACCCTGGATGAGGTCGACGCCGTACGCGTCGGCCTGGCGGGCCAGGGCCCAGGCCACGTGGTCGTGCTTGGCGATGCCGCCGCGCCGCTGCAGGGTGGCGCCCATGACGGGATAGCGGGCCCGGTCGCTGACGTTGATGATCGGGCAGAACTTCTTGACCTCGTCCGCGTCGAGCCACTCGGCGTCCACGCCGTTGAGCCGGTTGGCGTTCACCCGGCGCCGGCCCTCGCGCACGTCGCCCAGGTTGTGCGCCAGGTTGAGCACGCCGCGCTGGCTGAACTGCAGGTCGTAGTCCAGCTCGTCGCTCAGCCCCTCCCACAGCTTGAGCGAGTGCTCGTAGATCGCGGCGCTCTCGTCCCACAGGTAGTTGGAGCGGATGATCGTGGTGTTGCGGGCCATGTTGCCGCCGGCCAGCCAGCCGCGTTCGAGGACGGCGACGTTGGTCAGGCCGTGGTTCCTGGCCAGGTAGTAGGCGGTGGCCAGGCCGTGACCGCCGCCTCCGACGATGACGACGTCGTAGGCGGGCTTGGGGTCCGGGTTGCGCCAGAGGAAATCGGGGTGGGTCAACGTCTGATCTTCTCCATCCCGGGGTCGAACAGGGGTTCCGTCGCGACCTCCGCGGGAACGCGGCGGCCGAAGTAGGAAATATCCACGTGCGTCCCTGGTTCGGCGAGCTCGTCGGGCAGCCAGGCGTACGCGATGGGCCGATGGATGGTGTGCCCGTACGCCGCGCTCGTGACGTACCCGACCGTGCAGCCCGCATGCCGCACAGGCTCCTTGCCCATGACCACCTCCGTGCTGAGCAGCGGCACCAGCCTGCGCGTGACGTCGGTCGTCAGCGCGTCACGGCCGACGAAGTCCTTGTCCGTCCTGACGGCAAAGGCCAGCCCGGCCTCGTACGGGTTGTGCTCGGTGGTCATGTCGACGCCCCAGAGGCGGTAGCCCTTCTCCAGCCGCAGGCTGTTGAACGCGGACCGCCCGCCGGCGGTCGTCACCCCGGGCGACCAGAGCGTGTCCCACAGCTTGAGCCCCATGTCGGCGGTGGTGTAGAGCTCCCAGCCCAGCTCGCCCACGTAGGAGACGCGCATCGCGAGCACCGGCACCTGACCGACATATCCGGACCTGCAGCTGAAGTAGCGGAAGTTCTCGTGCGACAGATCCATGTCGGTGAGCCCCTGCACCAGCTCCCTGGCCTGCGGGCCCCACACGCCCACGCAGCACGTGCCGGGCGTCAGGTCGCGCACCCGCACCCCGCCGGGCGCGTGCCGCGTCAGCCACTCGAGGTCGAGGTTGCCGTTGGCGCCAACCTGGAAGGTGTCCTCGTCCAGCCGCGCCACCGTGAGGTCGGACTTGATGCCGCCCTTGACGTCCAGCAGCAGGGTGTAGGTGACCGAGCCGGGTTTCTTGTCCACGTTGTTCGTGGTCATGCGCTGCAGGAACGCCGCCGCCCCCGGGCCGCTGACCTCGACGCGCTTGAGCGGCGTCATGTCGTAGAGCGCCACCCGCTCCCTGGTCGCGTACGACTCCGCGGCGGCGATCGGCGACCAGTAGCGGCTCGCCCACTCGTCCCGCTGCGCGGCCCCCAGGAACGGCTCGACCGCCATGCCCTGCGCGTCTTCCGGCACGTCGGCGTGCTCGTCCCTGCGGCGGCGTACGAGGTCTTCCAGCAGCGGCACGTTGGCCTCGAACCAGTGCGGCCGCTCCCAGCCCGCCGCCTCCAGGAAGAATCCGCCCAGTTCCCGCTGCCGCGGGTAGAACGGGCTGGTGCGCAGCGGCCGCGGCGACTCCATCGGCTGCAGGGGGTGGATGACGTCGTAGACCTCGACGAAGCTCTGCTTGCCCCGCTCCTCCACGAACGCCGGCGACAGCTGCGCCTGCTCGAACCTGCCCAGCTCGCACTCGTGGAGGTCGGCCGACGAGCGCCCGCCGACGAGCACCTCGGCCACCGCCCGCGCCACCCCCGCCGAGTGGGTCACCCAGACGGCCTCGGCCAGCCAGAACCCGCCGAGGTGAGGCGCCTCGCCGATCAGCGGGAACCCGTCGGGTGTGAAGGAGAAGACGCCGTTGATGCCCTCCTCGTACTTCGACTCGGCCAGCGCGGGCAGCAGCTCGACCGCGTCGCGCCAGGAGGGGTCGAAGTCCTCCTCGGTGAACGCCTGCACCGACGGCATCGTGGTCGACCGGGGGCCGATCTCCTCCTGGGTGACCGGCATGGGCCTGTGGGCGTAGGAGCCGATGCCGATGCGGTCACCGTGCTGCCGGAAGTAGAGGTCGCGGTCCTGATGGCGGAGGATGGGGCCCTCCGGCTGGGGCGCGAGGGGGCCCGACTTGGCGTACTGGTGGGCCAGCGGCAGCAGCGGCACGGTCAGCCCGGCCATCGCGCCGATCGAGGGGCCCCAGAAGCCCGCCGCGCACACCACCACGTCGGCGGGGATCGTCCGGTGCCCGTCCGAGGTCACGACGGAGACGCCGGTCACCCGGCCGCCCCGCTGCCCGACGCCCACCACCGTGTGGCCGGGCAGGAACGTGGCCCCGCGCTCCGTGGCCCGCTCCGCCTGCGCCTGCCCGCAGGCGACCGCCCCCGCCAGGCCGTCGCCGGGCACGTGGAAACCGCCGAGCACCCTGTCCTTGTCCAGCAGCGGCCACAACTCCGCGCACCGCCCGGCGTCGACCAGCTCTCCCTCGACGCCCCACGACTCCGCCCAGCCGTGCTTGCGGTGCAGGTCGGCCCAGCGTTCCGGGGTGGTGGCCACCTCCAGTCCGCCGATCTGGCGGAAGCAGCTCTCCCCCAGCGCGGTGTACTTGCGCACGGTGTAGGAGGCGAACTCCGTCATCGTCTTGGACGGGTTGGTCTGGAAGACCAGGCCGGGCGCGTGGGAGCTGGAGCCGCCGGTGGCGAAGAGCGGGCCCTGGTCGAGCACGGTGACGTCGGTCCATCCCCGCTCGGTGAGCTCGTCGGCGAGAGCACACCCCACGATTCCCGCCCCTACGATCACCAAACGGGGTCCACTCATGGCGCCTCCGGTTGTTCCTTCATCCCGATTGTTCCTTAATACGCAACAGGCACCGCACTACGCAACCGAACATAGAGCCATGCGCACCTCTGGAACAAGAGCGGCTTTCCGGAACACGGTGAACTCGTCTCCCCCAACCTCCGCCGAACCGCCCAACGCGGCCTGGGATGGACCGCTGCCCGCAGTCCGCACCGCAGCCAGGTGGACCGCTGAACGCGGTCACCTTACGCTTGTGGGGATCTTGGGGGTGAGGGCGACATGGCGCAGCGGCGCTTGCTGGAGGGGCTCGGTGTCACCGCCGCCGAGGAGACGGCCTACCGCGCCCTGCTCGGACACGGCCCCGCCACGTTGAGCCGGCTCGCCGCCGAGACAGGCTCGTCGCCCGCCGCCATCCGCCGCATGCTGCCCAGGCTGGAGGACCTCGGGCTGATCTCCCGCGTCGCGGGCCGCCCGCTGAGACTCGTCGCCACTCCCCCGAACGTCGCCATCGACATCCTCGTCGCCCGACGCCAGGAGGAGATCGTCCACAGCAGGGCCGCCGCCGCGCTGCTGGCCACCGAGGTCGCCGAGCGCAGCGGGCCGCAGCCCGAGGAGGTGCTGGAGGTGGTGACCGGGCGCGACGCCGTGGCCCGCCGCTATCTGCAGCTCGAACGCAACGCCACCCGGGAGATGCTCGTGCTCGTGCATCCCCCGTACGCGGTCGACATCAGCGACGACCAGGAGAACCGGCAGCGGGCGGCCCGCCATGGAGCACCCACCCGTGGCATCTACAGCCCGCTGGCGTTCGAGCACCCCGGCATGCTCGCCCACACGCGCCGCGCCGTCGCCGACGGCGAGCAGGCCAGGCTCGGCCAGGTGCCGGTCAAGCTGGCCGTCGCCGACGCCCGCACCGCCATCCTGCCCTTGGTCTCCGACGATGACAGAGCCGTGGAGAGCGCCCTCGTGGTGCATCCGTCCGCGCTGCTCGACGCTCTGGTGGGGCTGTTCGAGACGTTGTGGCGGGCCGCCGTGCCGCTGCGCCTGACCTCCGGCGAGGCCTTGGAGCCCGAAATGTGGCCGCAGGCCCCCGACGCCGAAGTGCTGGCCCTGCTCGCGGCCGGGATGAAGGACGACGCCATCGCCAGGCAGCTGGGGTTGAGCCCGCGCACGGTGCAGCGCCGCGTGCAGGTGTTGTGCGAGCGGCTGGGCGCCAGGACCCGCTTCCACGCGGGCTTCCTCGCCGCCCGGCACGACCTGCTCGTGGCGGGGCCCAAGTGAACAGAGCCCGCCGTCCACCGCTCGTGGCGGGGCCTAAGTGATCAGCATCCCGCCGTCCACCGGCAGTGTCACCCCGGTGATGTAGGCGCAGTTCCTGCTGCCTGTGGTGGGCCGCTGGACGCGGCCCACCACAACGACGCCGCGTCGCCCGCCAGGAAGACCGCGGCGGCCACCAGGTCGGCCGGGTCGCCGATGCGGTCCATCACCACCCGCGACTCCACCATCCGCTCCAGATAGCCGGGTTTGTACTGCTCGGTCATCTCGGAGGCGAAGAAGCCCGGCTCCAGGCAGTTGACCCTGATGCCGCGGCGACCGGTCCACTGCTGCACGAGGTCGCGCGTCAGCCCGGTCACCGCCGCCTTGGACGCGCTGTAGGCGGCCTGCGGCAACCCTGCCGTGGTCTCGCCGAGCACGCTGCCGATGTTGACGATCGACGAGCCGGGCCGCATCACCCGCGCGCACGCCTGCGCCGGGCGCCGATCACGACGTCGGCGCCCGCCTCGGCCAAGCCCTGGGCGAAGGCGACGCCCAGCCCGGCGGAGGCGCCGGTGACGATGGCCACCTTGCCGTCGAGCCGGAAGCGCTCCAGCACGTCAGCCCTCGACTTTCCGGTCGCCCGGGAGCCTTACAGGCCGTATTCCTTGACGATGCGCTCGTGCCGCTCGACCTCGACGTCGAGCTCGCGGGCCAGGTCGAGCCAGGCCAGCGGGTGCACCCACCGCTCGGTGGCGTCGTCGAGCAGGGCGTCGACCTCGTTGGGCGACACGTCGGGCGGCACCGCGACCCAGCCGAACACACCGGGCAGCGGCTCACCCGAGGACGGGTGGGAGACGGTGTAGTTTTCGTCGCTGTAGACCCACATCGGCCAGCCGCGCTCGGCCATGACCTCGGTGAACTCCGCCCAGTCCTCCTCGCTCGGCGCGGCGCCGTCGAAGAAGTAGCTGGTGTAGCCGCCGGGCCGCAGGATGCGCACCGCGGCGAAGGGCGGCACGAAGTTCTGCTGCTCCTCGGGGTCCTCGGGCACCGGCTCCAGCAGCTGCGGGTCGAAGACGACCAGGTCGCCGGCGTTGTAGTCCATGCCGCGCGGCTGCGGCAGCGCCAGCCTGGCGGTGGCCGGGCCGGTGCGGATCGACAGGACCTGGCGCTGGCCGCCGTCGGGGGCGGGCAGGATGACCCTGATGAGGCCCATCTCCTCCTCGATCGGGCCTTCCTTGGACTTGATCGGCATGCCGACCTTGGCCGCGCCCTGGTGCACGAGCTCCCAGTTCTCGGCGGAGGTGGCCATGACGATCATGCGCCAGACGTCTTCCTCGACGAGCTCGTCGAGCACTTCGTGCAGCACTCCTGCCGCCCTGTCGTTCTGGTCGAGCTGCTGGGCCGCGCCCGACAGCAGGCGGCGGGCCTCGAGCCCGGCGCCGGCCGCCACGGCGTGCTCGGCCGCTTCGAGCGTCTCGGGCCAGCGCTCGCGGGCGCTGTGCAGCCGGGCGAGCGCGAGGTATTGGGCGTCGTGCGGCAACAGCGCGGCCATCTGCTCCAGCCGCTCGTCCTGGCGGGCCTCGATGAGCAGCGTGGTGAGGTAGGCCACGTCGTCGGAGTCGGCGGTGGCGATGTCGCCGGAGTCGACCAGCATCGTCCAGTAGATGTCGGCGCCGGTGGCGGGGTAGCCCAGGAAGCCGGCCGTGGTCGTGTGGCGGCGGGTTGCCTCGAGGTCCTGCCCGGACAGCGGGGCCAGCCAGCCCACCCACTTCTCCGGGTCGGCGTTGAAGCCGTCGGCGGCGTCGAAGAGGCCGACCCGCTCCTCCAGCGGGCCAGGCGGCTCGGGCTCGCCCGTGGCGTCGGCGGTCGCCCGCAGGGCGGCGACGCGCTCGGCGAGCCCTTCGGTCTCGCGCAGCTCGGCGACTCCCGACTCGGCGAGGTCGGCCAGCAGCCTGGCCTGCCAGACACCCTGCCTGCCGATGGCCAGCTCGCCCGCGACCAGCGCGAGCTCGACGCGGGCGCGATAGCCGCCCATCATGCTGAAGTAGTCGATCCACTGGCGCAGCACGCGGCCCAGCTGCCAGGTGTTGGTGATCTGGGCCGAACCGGCCAGCTTGCCGACGGCCTGCGACCACTCGACGAACACCCGCGGGTGCTCGCCCACCACGTCGAGGTCGGGCAGCGCGTCGACGGCCTCGGCGATGCGACCGAGCGTGGCCAGGATGAGCGACCTGCGCACGCCGTCACGGTGCTCCTTGGCCACCGGGTCGTCCGGCTGGAACTCCGATGCGGCCTGCAACGCCTGCAGCGCGTCCTCGGCCCGGCCGGCGGCGAGCAGTGCGCGGGCGCTCTCGGCGCCGAGCTCCCAGCTCGCCTCGCGACCGGCCACTGTCAGCCGCTCGACGGCCGACTCGGCATAGGTCACCGCCTCGCCCGGCCGGCCCGCGTCGATGAGCGCGGCCACATATTGCGTGACGAGCCCGGTGAAGGCGGGCTTCTCCGGGGTCAGCGCCTCGATCTGCGTGCCCAGCAGGTCGAGCCGCTCGGCGGCGTGGCCGGGGCCGTCGGCGTTGGCCCACGCGATGGCCATCGCCTCGATCGCCGCCGGAGCGGCCGGGCACTCGCGCACGTCTTCGCGCTGAGCGAACTCGAGCAGCTGCTGGGCGTCGTCGATGGCGACCGCGCCCTGAGCCCGGTCGCCGATGCGGCCGATCAGGTGCCAGTAGCGGGCGTAGAACTCGAGCCAGGGCAGCTCCAGGGCCTCTGCCTGCTGCGCGATGGCCGGAGCCATGACGTCGAGCTGCGGGTTACGGCCCTCATAGGCCTGTGCGGGAAGGTCTCCCAGCGCCATGGCGAGGCCAACGTTGCCCGCCTCAGAAAGCTGCTGCTGGGTTTCGCCGACCCAGGCCCAGATGTCCACGTCCATGGGCAGCCAGTCTGCCAGGTCAACGAGCGTCCCCAAAACGCAGAAGCCCGATCAGCTCGTCCGATTCGCTGTCGCTCAGGACCGAAAAGGCGCGCGCCATGAGATCGTCGGTCGTCTCCTCCACGGCGGCGCGCCGCTCGACCACGTCGGGGCCGGGCTGCGGGTAGGGCTCCGGCCAGGTGAAGAACCGGGCGATCCGCTCCCCCGTCGTGTGCCCGAACGGGGTCGCGTCGTGGCCGGCGGCGAGCGTCGCCTCCAGGGGGTCGAGGCCCGCCGCGATCACGGCGTTGGCGTGCAGGCCGCCGCGCAGCTCGCGTACGACGTGCATGAGCTGCACGGCACGCGCCGGTGAGTCGTCGGCCAGCGGCACCGCCCGCCAGCCCGCGAACAGCGGCGCGCCGACGGGCGAGGCCTCCTCGGCGACCCGCTGGAGCAGCTCGGCGATCCTGGCGCAGCCGTCGTGGCCGCCCAGCTTGCGCCGCCCCCAGGCCCTGCACACCTCGGCGTACAGCTCGACGGCCTGCTCCGCGGCGAGCTTGCGGCCGCCGTTCCAGCTCTCTTCGACGTGCTCGGGCGGGAAGAAGACGACGACCGCGCTGACCACGTCGGCGTCACATTCGCCTAGCACGCCGCAGCGCCCGCGGAAGTAGAACTCGCGGGGGCCGAGGCCGTACTCGTCGCAGACGGCCTTGGCCTCTCTGGAGAGCATCCAACCGCCACCGAGCTGGCCGATCGAAGGCCTGACCTGCGTCGCGGTCGTGCGTGGGTCTGTCATGTCCACCTCTCAGTTCGCGAAGTGAACCCAGCATTCCTCAGGAGAACATCATTCTGCAAGCATCAGTTCGCCACTCGCCACGATGACCGCGGGACCGGAAAGGTAGCTGGTGTCCTCGTCGAGGATGACGGTCAGCGTGCCGCCGGCCACCTCGACCGTCCACGTGCCGGTGTTGTCGCCCGACAGGCTCGCGGCGGCGACGGCCGTGGCCACCGCGCCGGTGCCGCACGAGCGGGTCTCGCCGGAGCCGCGCTCGAAGACGCGCATCACCGCACGGCTGGTGCCCACCGGGTTGAACAGCTCGATGTTGACGCCGCCGGGGAAGACCCCCGTGTCGAAGCCCGGCTGGTGGGCGAGGTCGAGCTGGGCGACGGGATCGCCGATGGCGCAGGCCAGATGCGGGTTGCCCATGTCGATGTACAGGCCGGTGTATTCGTGGCAGCCGACGGTGGCCACGCTTTCGCCGTGGACGACGGGCCGGCCCATGTCGACCGTGACGTCGCCGTTCGGCTCGACGCGGACCTTGCGCAGGCCACCACGGGTGGCCACCGCGAACTCCGAGTGCTCCACCAGCCCGGCGTCGATCAGGTAGCGGGCGAACACGCGCACGCCGTTGCCGCACATCTCCGCCATGCTGCCGTCGGCGTTGCGGTAGTCCATGAACCACTCGGCCGCCGACGCCTGCCCGGCCACCTCATGGCTCTGCTTGGTGCGCACGACCCTGAGCACGCCGTCGGCCCCGATGCCCGTCCTCCTGTCGCAGATCTTCGCGACGAGCGAGGCTGAGACGTCCAGCTCGCCGTCAGGATCGGGCAGGATGACGAAGTCGTTCTCGGTGCCGTGCCCCTTGAGAAAGCGCATTCTAGGAGTTTATGCACTCCGGCTCGCCGCGATCCGACCGAGGGATCGCTCAAGCAGATCGGGTGCGTCGTAGGGCAGCCAGCACACTCGCGGATCGCGGCGGAACCACGACTCCTGGCGGCGCGCGAAGCGCCTGGTCAGCCTGATGGTTTCCGCGATCGCCTGCTCCTCGCTCCACTCACCCTCCAGGAAGCGGATGACCTGGGCGTACCCGAGAGCGCGGCTCGCCGTGCGGCCCTCGGCCAGCCCTTCTCCGAGCAGCCCCCGCACCTCGTCGACCAGGCCGGCCCGCCACATGCGCTCGACTCTGACCGCGATCCGCTCGTCCAGCTCGGGCCTCGGCACCTCGAGGCCGATCTGCACGCTCGGGTAGACCGCTTCGTAGGAGGGCATCGTGGCCGAGAACGGGCGCCCGGAATGCTCGATGACCTCAAGGGCGCGGACGATGCGGCGGCCGTTGCTGGGCAGGATCGCCGCCGCGGCGGCCGGGTCGAGCCCGCGCAGCCGCTCGTACAGCCGGGCGGTGCCTTGCTCGGCCAGCTCCGCCTCCAACCTCGCCCTGATCTCCGGGTCGGTGCCGGGGAACTCCAGCTCGTCGATGGCCGCCCGCACGTAGAGCCCGCTGCCGCCGACCAGGACGGGCACGTCGACGCGCTCGAAGACGGCCCTGGCCAGCTTCTGGTACTCGGCCACGCTGGCCGTTACCGTGACGTCCCAGACGTCCAGCAGGTGGTGGGAAACCCCGCGCTGCTCGGCCGGGGTGAGCTTGGCCGTGCCGATGTCCATCCCCCGGTAGAGCTGCATGGAGTCGGCGTTGACACACTCGCCCCCCAGCCGGAGCGCGAGGTCGACGGCGAGATCGGACTTTCCCGCCGCGGTGGGGCCGACGACGGCGATGACAGGCTGCTGGCTCACGCTGACCAGTCTGCTAGAGGTCGAGCAGCGTCGGTTGCAGATAACCCTCATGGGTCAGCAGCCGGCGCTTGGTCTCCACGCCCTCGCCGCCGCTGAAGCCACCCAGGCCTGTGCCCGCGACCACGCGGTGGCAGGGCACGAAGATCGGGATCGGGTTGGAGCCCATGATCGAGCCGATGCCGCGGGCCGGCACGCTGGAGCCGCTGCGCCGCGCCAGCTCGCCGTAGGTGACGGCGGTGCCGTACGGGACCTGGTGGAGGGCCTGGAGCACCCGCAGCCGCGAGCCGGACATCAGGCGCCAGTCGATCGGCGTCTCGAAGACCTTCAGGTCACCGGCGAAGTAGGCGTTCAGCTCCGCGACCGCGAAGGCCGTACGATCCGCATCATGAACCTCAGGCAGGCCGAGCCCGTCGGCCAGGCGCGCCCGCGACCCGTGTGCCGACGCCCAGCCCGATGCCACGAGGCCGGTCTCGGTGACGGCCAGCACGAACAGGCCGACCGGCGTCGGCACCTCGGCGAAGGCGGCGGTCTCTGCGGCGGTCGGCATCATGTCCTCACGTGAGCTCGTGGTGCTGGGCACCTCCAGCGCGGTCCCTACCCGACACCGTAACCACAATGGCTACCTCCTGCGCTGGGACGGTCAGGGCTTCCTGTTCGACCCGGGCGAGGGCACGCAGCGGCAGATGGTGCACGCCGGGGTCAGCGCGCACGACGTGCACTGGCTCTGCGTCACGCACTTCCACGGCGACCACTGCCTGGGCGTGCCCGGCGTGGTCCAGCGCATCGCCCGCGACAAGGTCAGGCACCCGGTGCGGGCACTCTTCCCCGGTTCCGGCGAACCCTACTGGCGCAGGCTCCGCCACGCCGCCGTGTTCGCCGACACGTCCGTCATCTCCGAACATCCCCTCGACGGCGACCTCGCCGCCGTCGGCCCGCTGACCGCGCGCCGCCTGTCCCATCCGGTCGAGTCCTACGGCTACCGCCTCCAGGAGCCGGCCGGCCGCCGCATGTTGCCCGACCGGCTGGCCGCCCACGGCATCCGCGGCCCCGAGGTCGGCGAGCTGCAGCGCACCGGCTCCGTGCGCGGCGTCACGCTCGACCAGTGCAGCGAGCCCAGGCCGGGGCAGAGCGTGGCCTTCGTGATGGACACCCGGCTCTGCGACGCCGTCTTCGAGCTGGCGTCGGGGGCCGACCTGCTGGTGATCGAGTCGACATTCCTGTCATCGGAGAGCGCGCTGGCCAAGGAGTACGGGCACCTGACGGCGTTCGAGGCGGGGGCGGTGGCGGCGGACGCGGGGGCGCGCAGGCTGGTGCTCACGCACTTCTCCGAGCGGTACGGGTTCGCCGAGGAGCCGTCCTTCGCCGCCGAGGCGCGGCGCAGCTTCGACGGCGAGGTGGTGCTCGCCCGCGATCTGATGAAGATCCCCGTGCCGCGCCGCCGTCAGTAGGGGCTCCGGCCCTCCCTGATCTTCGCCAACAGCCCACGCGTGTAGTCGTCGGACGCGCGGTGCAGCCCGCCGCCGAAGCTGATCCTGGCCACCCCCAGCTCGGCCAGGCGCGCCGGCGAGGAGCACCCCGGCCAGAAGTGGATGTTGACCATCCCGCCCAGCTCGCCGGCCAGCGCCCGGATCTCCTCCTCGTCCGCCAGGCCGATCGGGTAGACGCAGTCGGCTCCCGCCTCCAGATAGCGCCGTCCGCGCTCGACGGCCGCGGCGCGGTCGCCGTGTCCGTGCAGGTACAGGTCGATCCTGGCGTTGATCACCAGGTCCGGGCCCGCAGCGGCTCGTACCTCGGCGAGGAAGTCCGCCTGAACGCCGGTCTCCACCATCTCGCCGGTGCCGGGGACGGAGTCCTCCAGGTTGCACCCGACGGCTCCGGCGCCCGCCAGCGCCTCGGCGAGCGCGGCCGGTTCGAGCGCGTACCCGCGCTCGACGTCGGCGGTGACGGGCACGTCGACCGCTCTGGCCACGCGCGCCACCGCCGCCATCATCTCGCCGACGGGGGTACCCTCGCCGTCCTCGTAGCCCAGCACGCGCGCGATGGCGGCGCTGCCGGTGGCGACCACAGGGAAACCGGCATCCTGTACGGCGCGCGCCGACGCGGTGTCCCAGACGTTGGGCAGGACCAGCGGGGTGCCCGGCACGTGAAGGGCTCGCAGCGCGGCCGCCTTGTCAGTCGTCATGCGGCGACCTTACGGAGCGCCGCGGCACCACCGAAGGTCCAATACCGGCGAAATACGGCAAGCCACTTCACCGGCACCCGAGCGAGTGACCTGCTCACCGGGCACTCATGACGAGCGGCCCCGGCCTTCCTGACGCCTCAGCAGCCGCCCGTGGCGCACTGGCCGTTGACCAGGCCCGCCGGACCGTCGGCCGGGGTGTCGCCCTCGTCCTGCGGAGGCTTGCTCGGGGACGTCGTCGCGGGCTTCTTGCCGGTGCTGGTCTGCTTGGTGCCATCGGACCGGTTGGAGCCCGTCGAGCCCGTGTCGTCGTTGCCGGGGCCGCCCTCACCGTCGTTGCCCGTCCTGGCGTCGCCCATGCTGCCGTCGTCCTCGCCGGTCGGCAGGTTGTCGTCAGGAGCGTCGGTCTTGGCGTCGCCCATGGTCGCGTCGTCGTCGCCCTGGAGTTCTTCGTCGCCGCCGGCGCTCTGCGAGGCCACCGGCTGCGCGCCTCCTGGCTGTGCGGGATCAGCAGGGTTTCCTGCCAGCAGGTAGCCGCCGCCGGCCGCCGCCACCAGGGCGACCGCAACCGAGGCGACGATCACGGCGATCTTCTTGTTGTTCTTCGAGGGCTTGTGCCCCGGGGGCGCATTCCTCGAAGGCAAGCGGTTGTCCCCAGGCCCAACCAGGATCTCCTGATGATCCGGCTCACGCGAACCTTGCATGGTGTTGCAGCTCCCTGCGGTCGTATCGGGAAAGCTCACCGCCTTCCGCGGGTGATGGACCACACTAGCCGCAACACCGGAATGCTCGCAGAACAATCACGAAGGAATCACGACTTGTCCCCCCTTAGATCCATAAGCCCAGGTAGCCGCGCCCGCCTGGCACCACTGGCCGGAGCAGCCGGGGTACTCGTCACCGCGACCCTGGGGATTTTCCTGGCATTCACCGACTCGCCAGAACCGTCTCCGCAAAGCTCCGCCGAAATCGATCAGGAATCTCCGCAGTCCTCAAGATCGATAACGCCTTCACCACCACTCTGGGCGTCGAACATGACACCAATCGCAACCGCGCCCCCATCTCCGGAGCCATTCCTTGGAACGTTCCCGCAACCGTCCGCACAGATCGTGGACGCCGTGATGGGGCCGTTGTCGCCGCCGTGGATCCAGCCCGTCCCGCCGCCCTGGGGCATCACCGGAACGCCGTCCTTGGGCATCACGGGAACGCCGCCCTGGGGCACGCTCGAACCCGTCCGCCCGTCACCGGTCACGGACCCGCCGGTCGCGACCGTGTCCCAGGGCTCACCGGCACCCCTCCCCGAACGCACGGCCGCTCCTCCGCCGCCCCTCCGCGACCGGTCGGCGGCTCCCCGAACTCCCGTCCAGGTACGGTCCGCGGCGCCCGGCCCTGAGGGCTCGCCCTCTCCGCAGTCGCCCCCTCAGCCACCTCCCCGCGACCCCGCGCCCGTACCCGCGCCGACCCGGCGGTCGGTCGTCCCCCCGCCTCCGGCACGCGGCCTCGACCCCTGCGCCACGTTCGACGACTTCCGCCGGCAGCCCTGCTACAGCTTCCTCGACCGCCTCACTCGCTGACCTCCGCCATCCGGGTCGCGGCCGCGAGAGCGCCTGTCCGGTGCCGGCGCCGGGCAGGAGAGAGCCCACCGTCATCAGTGGGGCCCTCCTGCCCGCTGCTGCGGCCCGCGCGTTCGCCTCGAGCGCCCGCCTGGCGGCCTCGACGAGCATGTCGAAGGCAGGCGTCAGCCCCGGGCGCGAGGGCTGCGCCGGGGTGGCCGGGTCAGAGGGCTGAGCAGGCGCCCGACGAGGTGGGGGC
>NZ_SMKP01000084.1:0-42313 GCF_004349015.1 Nonomuraea diastatica | reverse complement strand
CCCGCCCCTCCCGGTGGCCGGGTCGAAGACGGTCACCCCCATGGGCGGCGCCCTCGCGGGGCATGCCGAACACCGGCCGCGTCCCGTAGGAGGCCACCGGCAGGTTGCCGCCCGGCAACGCCGGGACGACGGAGGTCCGCCCGCCCTCCTGCGCGGAGTCGCCCCAGGCCACCGCCACCCGGCCGTCAGGCGCGGCGGCCAGGACCGCTCGGCCGGCTCGGGTGCCCCACCCGTGCCCTCGGCGCAGGCGCCGCACGTCGTGGAGCCGGCGAGTCCGGCGCCGTGGAAGAACCGCACCTTGCCGCATCTCGGCTGGGTCGCCGCTCACCTGCCGCCGGGCACGTAGACGACGGCCTCGCCGGACGCGCAACCGTCGCCGCCGTCGTGCTTGACGGCCTCGATCTCGCTCGCCCGCACGTCCGGGATCACGGTCACCGCGCCGTCGCGTGACCCTGTCCGGGACGTCCGCTGCCTGCCGCCGCCGTCGTCGCGTTCGCCGGGCGCGCCGGCCAGAGCCCCATCCGCCCGTCGTGCAGCGGGCCCGACCACCGCCGCGGCGCCGAAGCCGTCGAAAGGCTCGCTGTTGCCGGGGCACCCCCTCGGTGTCCTGGGTGATGCGCCGGGGCAGCGCGCCGTCGCCGGTCACGTAGACGGCGCTCCGTCGGCGGCCTTGCCGTCCCCGTCGAAATCCCGCGCGGTGGCCGCTGCAGGACACCCGGGCGGCCATGCAGGACACTCAGGCGGAGATGCCGCAGATCCTCATCGGCATCCAGCCAAGCTCGGCGCGGCACGAGCTCAGTCCGACCGGGGCGGGCCCGTGGTGGTCACGGGCCCGCCCTCGTCGTCCCCCTCCGGCGGGCGCCCGGCGCTCGCACCCGCCGGGCCGGGCTTGCCCGGCCCGGCGATGACCAGTTCGCCCACCTGCCCGGCCAGCGCCTCCCTGGCCGGGGCCGCAAGCCCGGCGTCGGAGATCACCATGTCGGCCTCGCCGAGCTGGGCGATGGTGCTGATGCCGACGGTGCCCCATTTGGTGTGGTCGGCGAGCACCACGAGCCGGCCGGCCGACTCGATCAGGGCGCGGTCCGTCTCGGCCTCCATCATGTTGGGAGTGGTGAAGCCCGCTTTGACCGTCATCCCGTGCACGCCGAGGAACAGCACGTCCACGTTGAGCTCGCGGATCGCCGCCACCGCCACGGGGCCGACGAGGGCGTCGGAGGGCGTGCGCACACCGCCGGTGAGCACGACCGTCTGGTCGGCCCGGCCGCGGCGCCGGAAGACCTCGGCGACGCGCACCGAGTCGGTCACGACGGTCAGGGCGGGGACGGCGGCCAGATGGTGCGCGAGCGTCCAGGTGGTGGTGCCCGCCGACAGGGCCACGGCGGTGCCGGGGCGGGCGAGGGCGGCGGCGCGGCGGGAGATGGCCTGTTTCTCCGCCTCCTGGCGCACTGACTTGGCGGCGAAGCCGGGCTCGTCCGTGGAGCCGATGATGGTGGCGCCGCCGTGCACCTTGGCCAGCAAGCCGCGCTCCGACAACGACTCCAGGTCGCGTCTGATGGTGATGTCGGAGACGCCGAACACCCGCACCAGCTCGATCACCCTGACGCCGCCGTGCTGCCTGACCAGTTCGAGAATCGCCTGCTGACGCTGCGGAGCGAGCATCGCATCACCAGATCCCAACAGGTTACGACACCATCCCGATCGCATCATGACACGGCGGCGGCGGCGCGGCTGCCGGGGATTCGTCATGAAACCGTGCGTTGACAGTCCGAAATGTTGGCTTTTCGATGAATGAAGATGCGCGAACTCGGGGGAATCTGAAGGGTCCGGCTAGGAGGAACCCACGATGGCCCAACATCTGCCGATCTCCCGCCGTCATGTCCTGCTGGGAGCCGCCGCGTTCGGCGTCCCGGCCGTGCTCACCGGGTGCGGCTCCGACGCCCCCGGCCCCGCCTCCGGCGACGGAGGGCCGGGCACGGTCACGATCGGCTCCAACGCCTCCGACGAGATCCCGAAGAAGACCCTCGAAACCGTGGTCGGCGGTTTCACGCAGGCCACCACGAAGATCAACACCGTGGACCATAACACGTTCCAGGAGAACATCAACCGCTACCTCCGGGGCACGCCGGAAGACGTGTTCACCTGGTTCGCCGGCTACCGCATGCAGTTCTTCGCCGAGCAAGGGCTGGCCGTCGACATCTCCGACGTGTGGCGGGAGATCGGCGGCGACTACACGCAGGCGTTCAAGGACCAGTCGACCGGCACCGACGGCAAGCAGTACTTCGTGCCGTTCACCTACTATCCGTGGGCGGTGTTCTACCGCAAGAGCCTCTGGCAGGAGAAGGGGTACGAACCCCCCGCCACGCTCGACGAGCTGACCGCGCTGGCCAGGAAGATGCGGGCCGACGGGCTCACCCCGATCGCGTTCGCCGACAAGGACGGCTGGCCGGCGATGGGCACGTTCGACATCCTCAACATGCGGATGAACGGCTACGACTTCCACGTCTCGCTCATGGGCGGCAAGGAGTCGTGGACGGATCCGAGGGTCAGGCAGGTGTTCGACACCTGGCGCGGGCTGATGGAGTTCCACCAGCCGGCCGCGCTCGGCCGCACGTGGCAGGAGGCCGGGCAGTCGCTGGCGCAGAAGAAGACCGGGATGTACCTGCTGGGGATGTTCGTCGCCCAGCAGTTCCCGGAGGCCGACCGTGACGACCTCGACTTCTTCACCTTCCCCGAGATCAACCCCACGTACGGGACCGACGCGATCGACGCCCCCATCGACGGCTACATGATCTCCGCCAAGGCCAGGAACGTCGACGGCGCCAAGGCGCTGCTCAAGCACTTCGCCCAGGCCTCGTCGCAGAACGTCGCCACCAAGCTGGACCCCGGCATGCTGGCCGCCAGCTCCAAGGCCGACACGTCCGGTTACAGCGCCCTGCAGAAGCGCGGCGCTGAGCTCGTGTCGCAGGCCACGCACATCGCGCAGTTCCTCGACCGTGACACCCGGCCCGACTTCGCCTCGACCGTGATGATCCCGTCACTGCAGTCCTTCGTCGGCGACCCGGACGAGATCGACTCCTTACTGACGAGCATCGAGAAGCAGAAGGCCAACATCTTCCGCTGATGGCCGTCAAGACCCGTCGCTACTCCGCCCGCGACATGACCATCCTGGTCATCGGGCTGGGGGTGGCCATCGTCGTCAACGTGGGCCTCGTCTGGGGTCCCACGCTGGCCTCCGTAGGGCTGTCCGGCACCTCCTGGAACGGCATCGGCCCCATGGAGTGGGTGGGCGGGCGTAACTACCACGACCTGGCCGCCGAATATCCGCCGTTCTGGTCGGCCGTCCGCAACAACGTGTTGTGGCTGGCCTTCCTCGGTCTGGTCGCGACGCCGTTCGGGCTGTTCTGCGCGGTGCTGCTGGACCGGCGGCTGCGGTTGTCTCGCGTCTACCAGAGCGCCCTCTACATGCCGGTGGTGTTGTCCCTGGCCGTGGTCGGCTTCATCGCGCAGCTCGTCTACTCCTCCGACTACGGTGTGCTGAACGCGGTGACCGGGCTCGGCGTGGACTGGCTCGGCGACAGCTCGATCAACATCTGGGTCGTCATGGTCGCCGCCGCGTGGCGGCACGTCGGATACGTGATGATCATCTATCTGGCGGGGCTGAAGGCCGTCGACCCGGCGCTGAAGGAGGCGGCGGCGATCGACGGGGCCAGCGAGCGGCAGGCGTTCTTCCGCGTCGTCTTCCCGACGCTGCGGCCGGTCAACGTGATCGTGCTGGTCATCACGGTGATCGAGGCGCTGCGGGCGTTCGACATCGTCTACGCCATCAACAAGGGCAGGAACGGGCTCGAACTGCTGTCGGTGCTGGTCACGGAGAACATCGTGGGCGAGGCCAGCCGGATCGGGTTCGGCTCGGCGATCGCGGTGATCCTGCTGGTGATCTCGCTGGCGTTCATCGTCACCTACCTGTCGCAGCTGTTCAGGGAGGAACGATGACGCTCACCGCCCCCGCCTCCGCACCCCCGTCCCAGGCACGGAGTCCCGCCTCGCGGCGTCCCGTGCGACCGCTGCGGATCCTGCTGCACATCTTCCTCGCGCTGGTGGCGCTGGGCTGGCTGCTGCCGCTCGCGCTGGCCGTGTACGCGTCGCTGCGGCCG
Organism: Nonomuraea diastatica; assembly: GCF_004349015.1. Taxonomy (NCBI): domain Bacteria; kingdom Bacillati; phylum Actinomycetota; class Actinomycetes; order Streptosporangiales; family Streptosporangiaceae; genus Nonomuraea; species Nonomuraea diastatica. Next base: position 38,159 of record NZ_SMKP01000084.1, on the reverse strand, counting down.
TACGAGGAGACCGCCCGCCTGGGCTACTTCTCGCTGCCGGACGATCTCACGCTCGACTACTACGCGGAGGCGTGGAGCCAGGCCGAGCTGCCCCGCTACTACCTGAACACGCTGATCATCGTCGTCCCCGGCGTGCTGATCACGTTGTTCCTGGCGTCGTTCACGGCGTTCGCCATCGCGCGGCTGCGCATCCCCGGGCGCAAGACGCTGCTGATCGTCTTCACCGCCGGCAACCTGCTGCCGCCGCAGGTGCTCATCACGCCGCTCTACACCCTCTACACGCTGATCCCGCTGCCCGCCTGGTTGTCGGACTCGCAGTCGCTCTACGACTCCTACCTGGGGCTGATCCTCATCCACGTGGCGTTCCAGTTCGGCTTCTGCGTCTTCGTGATGGCGAACTTCATGCGCACCATCCCCGAGGAGATCAGCGAGGCGGCGCTGGTGGACGGGGCCGGGGTGTGGAAACGGTACTGGCGGCTGACGTTGCCGCTGTGCCGGCCGGTGCTGGCGGCGCTGTCCACGCTGCAGTTCACGTGGATGTACAACGACTTCCTGTGGGCGCTGGTGCTGATGTCGTCGGGCGACAAGCTGCCCGTCACCTCGGCGCTGAACAACCTGCGCGGCCAGTTCTTCACCGACTACAACCTGCTGGCGGCCGGGTCGGTGCTGGTGGCGCTGCCGACGCTCATCGTCTTCCAGCTGCTGCACAAGCAGTTCGTGGCCGGCCTCACGCTGGGGTCGACCATGGGCTAGAGGAAGGCCCTGGAGGAGGAGGCTAGAGAAGAGCCCGGAAACGGGCGGCCACATGGTCCCACGCCCATTCGCGGGCGATCCAGTCACGGCCGACCGCGCCCATCTTGCGCGCCTTGCCGGGGTCGCTCAGCAGCTCGACGAGGGCCCGCGCGATATCGTCGACGTCCTCGCCGTCGACGACCAGCCCGGTCTCGCCGGACCGCACCGCGTCGGTCGTGCCGCCGGACGCGCCGACGACCACCGGCAGCCCGGTCGCCGACGCCTCCAGGAACACGATCCCGAGCCCCTCCACGTCCAGGCCCTTCCACCGGGTGCGGCACGGCATCGCGAAGACGTCGCCGGCGGCGTAGTAGCCGGGCAGGCCGGCCGCCGGCACCGCGCCGGTGAATCTGACCGACTCGCGCCCCGCCGCCAGCCGCTCCAGCGTCCTGCGGTGGGGCCCGTCGCCCACCAGCAGCAGGACCGCGTCCGGCACCGCGCGCAGCACCTGTGGCCAGGCCCTGATGAGCTGGTCCTGGCCCTTGCGGGGGACCAGCCGCGACACGCACACCACCACCGGCCTGTCGTCCAGGCCCAGCTCGGCCCTGATGGACCGGCGGGCCGTTCCGGGGCGGTACTGGCCGGTGTCCACGCCGGGAACGAGGCGTACGAGCTTGGCCGGGGGGATGGCGGCGGCCAGGCGGGCTCGCGTGTACTCGCCAAGATACGTCACCACGTCGGCGTGCTCGCCGATCCTGCGCAGCACGGCGCGGAAGCCGGGCGCGCTCGCCCACGACGCCTCGTGGCCGTGGGTGAGCATCACCACGCGCCGCGCGCCCGCCGCTCGCAGGCGTGGCGCGAGCAGGCCGAGCGGCGCCGCCGCGCCGAACACGACGGTCCGCACACGATGCTCGGCCACCAGCGCGGCCGCCCTGCGCGCGACGGCCGGGGCCGGCAGCATGAGCCGCGTGGGATGCCGCACGATCCGGTACGGCTGGCGCCGGTCGAAGTCCGCGCATCCCGGCCAGGCGGGGGCGTAGACGGTCACGCCCGGCGTGCGCAGCGCGAGCCCGTGCACGAACGACTGGATGCCGCCCGGCCGGGGCGGGAAGTCGTTCGTGACGAAGAGCACGTCCGCATGGGTCACGGCACCGGGACGCCGTTCAGCTCGGCCCATGAGCGGGCCAGGGCGATGCGCTCAGGGCTGGAAGGATGGGAGGCATAAAGCACATATTCCACAGGATCCGGCGACAAGTCGGAAATATTGGTAATTGCCAGCCGTTTTTGCATGGCGATGAACGTGGCCGGATCCCGGGTGAGGTCGAGCGCGTGCACGTCGGCCCTGGCCTCGACGTGGCGGCTGATCACATTCTGGGCGGGGCCCATGATCAGCGAGCCCAGCGTCATCAGGCCCATGACCACGCCGACCGCGCGCGGATCGGCGATCGAGGTGACGCCGGCGCGCCGGCGTACCGCGCCGAACACCACGAACAGCAGGACCGCGCCGAGCGCCGCCCCCAGGGCACCGACGAGCGTTCCGTAGAGCACGTCGTCGGCCTCGGCGTGGCCCAGCTCATGGGCGACGACCAGCTCGACCTGGGGCTGCGGCGCCTTGAGCAGCGTGTCGTAGACGACGATCCTGCGGGTGGCGCCGAAGCCCGACACGTACGCGTTGAGCGCCGTCGTGCGCCGCGAGGCGTCGGCGACCAGCACGTCCTGCACCGGCACGCCGTCGCGCTCGGCCATGTCCAGCAGATTGTCGCGCAACGAGCCCTGCGGCATGGACGTGAAGTCGTTGAACAGCGGCTCGAACACCACCGGATAGAGGAACGACATCACCACGGTCAGCGCGCACGCCCCCACGGCCGCCGGGATCCACCAGCGCCGCACCCTGCGGGCCAGCCCCACGAGGACGAGCAGCATGAGGCAGAGCAGGAAGGCCTCCACGCCGAGGCTCTTCAGCCGGTCGGCGGTCCAGCCCGCCCAGTCCTGGGTGGACAGGCCGTAGTCGCGCAGCAGCGTCTCGAACCAGACGCCGAGCGGCCACCTGACCGCCTCGACGATCGCGGTGAGGACCAGCACGCCGAGGACCACCCGCAACCACCAGGGGCCTTTCAGCCGGCCCAGCACCTTCGCCCCGAAGGGGGTGGCCACGAGCAGGGCCGCGAAGGCCAGCGTGAGCGCCAGCCCGAGATAGCTCGGCAGGGACGTGGCCGCGTCGAACGCCTGCGCCCTGGCGATCTCGGCGGCGGTGAAGTCGCGCGCCGGGTCGGGCGGCCCGGCGGCCAGGACCCGCCACGGCGTGCTGAAGGCGGCCACGGCCAGAATCACCGCCGCGAGCACCGCCAAGACCACGGCCGCCTGCCGCCTGAACCGGCGCTCGGCCGCGCCCACCGCCGGGTCGTGCGCCGGGTCCACCTCCGGGTCGCGTGCCGGGTGCTCGCGACGTCTCCACGCCCCCGCCGCTCCGTCGTCCGTCTGCGCGGGGTCCTTCGCCCTGACGGCGCCCGCGAGAACGCCGTCACCGGGCCCTGCGGCGGTCACCTCGCCGCCGCTCGCCTCGGCCTCCTCAGATGGGCCGTCCGCGTCCCGCCGTCCGCTCATCCTTCTCCCCACTCACGCGAGCTGCTCCCGCACGTACGCGCGCCACCGTGCCGTCAGCGTGGCCACGGACAGCCCGAGCGCGGCGAGCGCCTCGTCGACGCCGGCCGCCTGCGCATCACGGTAGAGCCTCACCAGGCTCCTCTCACCGAAACGGCGGGAGAGGAACCGACACGCCAGCCAGGCCTCCTGGTACGCCAGCGCGAGGCGTCCGGGGTCAGGCCCGCCCGCGGCGAAGGCCTCAGGCCCCGGCAACGCGGCCGGCACGCGCCCGGCCCGCACCTCGGCGGCCAGCTCGGCGGCGGCCGTGCGCACGGGCAGCCCGGCGTCCCGGTAGGCCACGTAGTCGGCGAAGCCTTCGTAGAGCCAGGCGGGCAGCCCGCCGGTGCCCGCGGCGACGTGGGTCAGCTCGTGAGTGAGGACGACATCCTTGCCGGTGGAGGTGAGCCTGCCGAACGGCTCGGGGACGACGATCACCCGGCCGTCGTCGGCCACCGCCGCCAGCCCGTCGAGCCGCTCCACTCCGGCCAGCCGGGCCGCGTCCTGCGCGGAGCCGGGAACGATGACCACGGGCCGCACCGGACGGCCGAGCACCGCCGTGACCCGCAGGCCCGCCGAGTCGGCGCGGCGGGCGAGATCGCTGAGCGTGGCGGGCGCGGCGCGGTGGCCGGTGACGAAGGAACGTGCCCCGCGGGCGGTGGCCTGGCCGTCCGGCCACAGGCCGCGGGCCTCTGCGGGGAAGACGGGTGATCCGGGAGCGGGGGCGTCGGCGGCGAGGCCGAGGAGGAGGAGCGCGGCCAGCGCGGCTCGTCGGCTCACCTGCTCGGACACCCTGCCGATCGTAGTGGGGGCCGATCGTAGTGGGGCCCGATCGGCGTGGGGCCCGATCGAGGGGCCGGTCGCCTACGACGGGAAGGACGCGCTTCCGCGGGAGCCCGCCCAGGCCCGGAAGATCTCCCGGGACCCGGGCGGGGCTTCATCAGAGGCCGGGACGGACCGCGCCGACGAACGACGACTTGCGCCATCCGCCCAGCTTGTCGATGCGCACCCGTTCGCCTGTCCGCGGCGAATGGATCATCTTGCCCTTGCCGACGTACATGCCCACGTGGCCGAGCCCGTTGAAGAACATGAGGTCACCGGGCTTGAGGTTGCGCCAGGCGACCTTGTTCCTGGTGCGGGCGAACTGGCTGCTCGCCACGCGCGGGAGTTTCACCCCGGCCTTCTTCCAGGCGTACTGGACGAGGCCGGAGCAGTCGAACGAGCCAGGGCCTGTGGCGCCGTAACGGTACGGGTCACCGATCTGGCTCTTGGCCACGGCGATGGCCTTGCCGGCCTTCACCTTCTGCCGAGCGATCTTGGCTGCTCGCTTCCGAGCGGCCTTGGCCGACTTCGCAGTGGTGGCGGCCGTGGCCGCCCTCACCGAGGAGAGGCCGGCCGTATCGCTCGTCGTCGCCGCCTGAGCCGTGGAGGCCGTGGGGGCATGGAGGACGAGACCTCCGGCCGTCACGGTCATCGTGAGCACCACGCCACGCAGGGCAAGGCGGGACAGACGGGGGTTGTGCAGGGAGGTAGACAGGATTTCTCCTTGGGTCTTCCACGAACGCCTACCGGGTTAGCTGTCGGATTCGGGCCTGGAAGTCGCCCTACGGCGCGATGGCGCGCCGATTCACCCCTGATCCCTGGGGAACTGGGATCGCTGGGTCCCCGGTTCCGTGCCTCCTGACTGCACGGATTCGGCAGGTCATCGCCCGATTCAGTGGTGGTGTCATGGGGATATCGCGGCGATGACCAGCGGATCTTCATCTGTCTTCACATCGGGAGGGACCGATGCGGGTTCGCGGCGCCATGGCTTGTGCACCGCGACGACGCCAGAAGCTACGCCGAACGGTCAAGGATCGGCAAAAGCGGAGTCAGGCTGTAAAGATCGACAAAGGCCTCAGTAAACTCCCGAACCCCTGCTGGAACATGGGGCGTCGTTACCAAAAAGTGACCCTGCTCACACTTCGCGACACCCCGGTCTTGTCAGGGGTCAGATGTCGCCTTTGTCACATTCCGCCTCGTATGCGCTGGACCCAAGGTGATCAAGGGAGAGCACACCGTGATCGCGGACCGTCCGCACGGCGGCAACGATGGCGCGTCGTAGAAGAATGGGCGGGAACTACGGGCGGACGGCGCCCACGAGGCCGCGTCCGTAGTCGGAGAGGCTGACGACCTTGACCACGTCGCCCGTCTGCGGCGCATGGACGATCTTCCCGTTGCCCGCATAAATGCTGACGTGCCCCAGGCCCTCGCTGAAGATGAGATCCCCCGGCTGGAGCGCGTTCAGCGACACCTTGCGGCTGGCGCCCCACGCCCACTGCGCCCACGTCGTCCTGGGCAGCGACACGCCCGCGGCCCGCCATGACGCCTGGGTCAGCCCCGAGCAGTCGTAGCCGCCCGGCCCCGTCCCGCCGAACACGTACGGCTTGCCGACCTGCGCGAACGCGAACCGCAGCACCGCCGCGGCGTTCCCCGACGCGGGTCCCGTGTACTCGATGCCGGTGCTGTTCGGATCGCCGGTCTTGTAGGCGCCCAGCTTTCTCAGGAGCTTCTTCTGCTTGGCGATCAGACCGAGGATCTCCTTGCGCTCCTTCTCGACCTCGCCACGGACCTCGTCGGCCGACCGCAGCGCGCCCTGCGCCTTGTCCCGCTCCTTCTTCAGCCCGCGGTTCTCCCGGTCGAACGCGGCCAGCTTTTCCGAGCGCTCCTTGGCCATCTGCCCGGCCAGCGCCATCCCGGCCAGCCGTCCCTGCGGGTTGTCGGCACCGACCAGCCCCGGCATGGAGGTGGCGTAGCCGCCGGCCCGGTAGACGGTGGCGGCCATGTCGGCGATCTGGGTGCGCAGGTCGGCGACCGTACGGAGTTTGCGCTTGTAGCTCGTGTTCAGCTTCGCGTAGGTGCCCTTGGCCTTCTTGTAGCGCTCGGTCGCCGAGTTGTAGCGGTCGACGACCTTGTCGGCCTTGTCGTTGAGCTTGTCGAGCTTGGCCTTGGCCTGCCCGATGGTCGGCTTCGGATCAGCGAGCGCCGCCCCCATGGGGGACACCACAAGCCCGAACGCGAGACCCACGGCCACCGGCACCCGGCCAAACCTCACTGCGTCGCCTCCCAGGGGATCTTTTACTGGGGCGAAATAGTACAGAAGTGGCGGGTGAGGTCTCACCCAAACATACCAATTCGTAACTTAAGCCCGGCCCAGGCGGCGCAGCAGCAAGCCAGAGGAAACGGGTCTGGCTCCCATCCGCCTGACGGACTCGGCCACCTCCCGGTCCGACGACACCACGGCGATGGCGCGGCCGGGCGGCTCGGCGCGGACGAGTTGGCGGATCAGGTCGTCGGCGATCTCCCCGGGCGCGCTGAACAGCACCCGTACCCCGCGCGGCGCCACGACCTGCACAGGGGCGTTGAGCTCCGCCCCGTCGAACACCGCGGTCACCTCGACCCTGGTCTGCGCCACCAGCCCGCCCAGCCCGGTCATCAGCCGGTTGCGCTGGTCGGCGAGGGTGAGCGTGCCGTAGCCGGTCTTCGTGACGTTGTAGCCGTCGATGATCAGGTGGATCTGCGGCAGCGCGAGGAGTTGGTCGAGGAGCTGCGGATCGTCGTCGGCGAGCGCCCGCGCGGGCACGCGCACCCCCGGCCGCTCGCCGGTGACCGCGGCGACCGAATCGGCCGGCCGGCTGATCGTGGTGGGCAGAGCCAGCTCCCTGCGCAACCCGGCCGACGCGTCCTGCAGCGCGTCGAGCAGCACCCTGATGCGGGCGTCCTCGATGCTCCGACCCTCGCGCGCGGCCCGGCGCGAGGCTTCGAGCTGCTTCTCCACGTCGGACAGCCGCTCGCGCAGCCGCCGCAGCTCGGACTCCCCCGCACTGCCCGCGGCCGAGGCGGCCGTCCTGGCCTCCTCGGCGGCCCGCTCCATCTCCTCGGCCCGACGCACCGCGGCCTTGGACCGCTCGCGGGCGTCGTGGAGCCTGCGGCGCAGGTCGGAGTTCTCCGCGCGGGAGGCCTTGACCTGCTCGCGCAGGCGGTCGGCCTCCTCCTTGGCAGCGTTCTTCTGCGCGGCGAGCTGCTCGCGCAACCGGGTGACGACCTGCTCGCGCTCGGAGTCCTCGGCGGCCGCGAGCGACTTCTCCAGGTCGGAGCGGGCGGTCTCGATCATCTCCGCCCAGCCGGGCGGGCGGGTGAGATAGGCGGCCGCGGCCACCAGCACGGGGTCGGCGGCGGGCGGCACGTTGCCCTCGGCGAGCGCGGAGACCAGCTCAGGCCAGCCCGCGGTCACCGACTCGGCGACCAGCTCGCGAAACTTCTTGTCGTTCTCCAGTTGGGCCGCGATGGGCGCGCTGGCCAGCTTGGCCCGCTTGCGGGGGTCGAACTTGGCGATGCCACGCAGCGGCGGCGGGATGGCGGCAGCGGGCATCGTGCCGAGGACTTGAGACGCCAAGTCGACGACATTGAGCCGCACCTGCTCGGGAAGCGGGCGAGACAGGCCTTCACCCGCTGAACTCATCCCACTTGTCCCTTCGTGACATGCCCTTTCAGACAAGGGTACGGCTGCCGCGTACCTGACCGTAACGGCCGCTCCGCTATGGGCAAGCGCTTGGTGGGGAAGGATCGGCCGCGCCGGTACGGGCGTCCACCAGGGAGGCCGACCATGGCGAAGCAGCCTCGCACCGCCACTCGTGACCTCGGAGAACCGCGTCAACTCGGCATCCGGCGGCTCTGCGGCAAGCCCGGCGAGGGCGCACTTGCCCGGGTTGCGCACCCCGGCGCGAAAAGCTGGAATTCCAGCGCCGCGGCCCTCCGAGCCCGGCATCCGCGCCCAGCCCTCCGCGCCTGAACCTCCGCGCCCAGCCGTCCCGGCCCTTCCGAGTCCGGTCTTCCGAGCCTCGGCCCCCTGCGCCCGACCGCTCGGCGCGGCGACTCACCGCGCCCTGATCGAGGGCCCGCCGAGCGGCGACCTCGCTACGAGCCCGCGTCGTAGACCAGCAGCGCGATCTGGACCCGGTTGTTGAGGTCGAGCTTGGTCAGGACGCGCGACACGTGGGCCTTGACCGTGGGGACGCTCATGAACAACTCGCGCCCGATGTCGGCGTTCGACTTGCCCTGGCCGACGGCCGTCGCCACCTGCCGTTCCCGCTCGCTGAGCCGGCCGAGCAGCCTCCTGGCGCGTTCCGTACGCTCGTCCGCCCCGCCGTCGGCCACATGCGTGATGAGCTGCCGGGTGACCGCCGGCGACAGGATCGGCTCACCCTCGGCCACCTTCCTGATCGCCTGCACGAGGTCGCCCGGCGCGATGTCCTTCAGCAGGAACCCGGCCGCCCCCGCCCGCAGCGCGCGCAGCACCTGCGCGTCGGCGTGGAACGTGGTCAGCACCACCACCTCGGGCGGCGCGGAGGTGCGGCGCAACGCCTCGGTGGCGGTGAGCCCGTCGACGCCCGGCATGCGGATGTCCATCAGCACCACGTCGGGCCGGTGCTCGGCCACCATGGGCGGCACCTCGGAACCGTCGCCCGCCTCGCCGACGATCTCGATGTCGCCGGAGCCGCCGAGGATCATCGACAGCCCGGCCCGCACCATCGCGTCGTCGTCGACGATCAGCAGCCTGATCGGCCCGCCGGCCGGAGTGCTCACGCGTCCTCCCGAGTCGTCTTCACCGGCCACGGCAGCCAGGCGCGTACCAGGAACTCGCCCTCCGGCGTCGCGCCGTGCTCAAGCCTGCCGCCCGCCAGCTCGGCGCGTTCCGTCAGCCCGATGAGCCCAGCGCCCGCACCGGGGATGCGCAGGCCGTGGCGGACCCGCAGCGGGTTGCGCACCTCCACCGACACCCCCATGCCCCGTTTGCCCGCCACGGTGACGGCCACCGGCGCGCCGCCCGCGTGCTTGCGGGCGTTGGTGAGCGCCTCCTGGACGATGCGGTAGAGGTTACGGCCCAGCCCTTCCGGCGCATTCTCCACCCCGAGGGTCAGCCGCACGTCCATGCCCGCCTGGCGGCATTCCTCGGCCAGATGGGGCAGATCGGCCAGCGTGGGCTGCGGGCGCTCCGGCACCGGTTCGGCCTCTTCGCCCTCCTCGCCCGGCTTGACGGCGCGCAGCACGCCGATCACCTCGCGCAGGTCCTGCAGCGCCAGGTGGGCGTTGTTCCTGATGGCGCCGGCCGCCCTGGCGATCTCCTCGGCGGGCGCGTCCGGCCGGAACTCCAGCGCGCCCGCGTGCAGGCTGAGCATCGAGATGCGGTGGGCGAGCACGTCGTGCATCTCCCTGGCGATGCGCTCGCGTTCGCTCCGCCTGGCCTCTTCCGCAGCCACCTCGGCCTGCTGCCTGAGCGACCAGATGACCTGCCGCCTGGCCCTGACCACGATGCCCCACGCGAGCACGGTCAGAATGAGCGCCACCCCGAGCGCCGCCGCCCAGCCCCGCTCGAGCCCATCCTGCGGCCGTAGCCAGACATAGGGTGCCAGCGTGATGAGGGAGAACAACACGAGCGGCCCGGAGATCTTGAACGGCCGGTGCACCGCCACCGTGAACAGCGCCACGATCGAGGCCCCGCCGGGCAGCTCCAGGTAGGACGAGAGCACCATCATCACCACGGCCAGGCCGACCGGCCATCTGCGCCGCAACCACACCGCCGCGCACGACAGCGCCCCCACGACCTGCTCGATCGCCTGCAGTGGCACCGGTTCGTCCTGGATCTCCAGCAGGGACACGAAGGTCAGGCCGCAGGCCAGCAGGAACATGAGGGTGTCGACGATCCAGTCGCGCGTCGAGCGGCGCACGCGCCCGCCTTCACGGGCGGCTCCGAGCAGCACCGACGGCAGCGCCCACCGATATTCGTAAGCGGGAGCGCCGTCCTCCTGGTGTGCCGTCACGTACACCGAGGTTAGGCCCTGCCAGGGGCGGGGCGACAGCGACCAAAGTCGATGCCGGCCGAGACCTACGGCCGACGCGGGCCGCCCGGCCGCGCGGCGAGGCTGGAGCCATGCAAGCGGTTCTGACGCTATCGGGGTGGCTGCTGCTCCTGCAGGGCGTGGGCGGTCTGATCAACACACTCTTCGGATGGTGGCGGTGGGCGCACGACCTGCTCGTGGTCAACCTGCTGCCGATCCTCAAGGGCTATGAGGTGTTCGCGGCCATCGTGCTCGGGGTGCTCGGCTTCGTGCTGCTGGCCGCGGCCGACGCGAAGAAGAAGACGGAGGAGGGGAAGTGAGCACGACCATGCTCAGGCCGCCGCGCAACCAGGCCGATCCGCGGGTGATCCCGTGGTGGACGGTGCAGTGGCTGCTCCTCATGGCGCCGATCGCCGTCGCGGCCGTGGCGGCGTACTGGATCTTCACCGAGCACCCGCTCTGGCTGGGCGCGGCGGTCGCCGTGTTCGCGGTGGCGTGCGTGGTGCTGGCGCTGGTGGCGCCGCGGGCGTACTACCGGGTGGAGCGGTGGGAGGTCACCGGCGAGGCGGTCTACACCCGCAAGGGATGGCTGACGCACACCTGGCGGGTGGCGCCGATGTCGCGGATCCAACGGGTCGACACCGCGCGGGGGCCGGTGCAGCGGCTGTTCGGTCTGGCGGACGTCACGGTGACCACCGCCTCGTCGGCGGGCGCCGTCAAGATCGAGGGGCTGGACCGTGCGGTGGCCGCCGAGCTGGCCGAACGCCTGACCGCCATCACGCAGGCGACACCCGGAGACGCGACATGAACGCGCCCGGGCTGCGGAGGCAGGACATGAGCGCGCCGGATGCCGGGAACCTGCCGGGACACCACCGCGACCCGCAGGGATCCGCCGTGAACACGCAGGCGGGCTGGCGGCGGCTGGCAGGAAGGAGCCTGTGGGTCTCGGGCGCCAAGTCGCTGGCGCTCGTGGCGGGCGCGGCGGCCGGGCTGACCCGCTTCCTGCTGGGCCAGGACTGGCAGGCCGGCGGGATCGTCGCGGCCTGCGCGGGCGCCGCGGTGCTGATCGTGGCCGCCGTGCTGGCCTACGACCTGGCCAGGCTGCGTACGACCCGCTGGCGGCTCACCCCCGAGCGCCTCGAGCTGCGCTCGGGCCTCACCACGCGCCAGCACCGCTCGCTCCCCCGCGACCGGGTGCGCAGCGTGGACCTCAGAGCCGATCCGATCCTCCGGATCTTCGGCTTGACCGTGGTCAAGGTGGGCACCGGCGAGCACGCGGGCGACCACACCGAGCTGAAGCTCGACCCGCTGGTCAGGAAGGACGCCGAGACGCTGCGCCGTACCCTGCTGCACCAGGACGAGGAGCGGGAGGCGCGGGACGGGCCGCTGGCCGAGCTGCGCTGGTCGTGGATCAGGTACGCGCCGTTGTCGGTGTGGACGTTCACGGCGTCCGCGCTGGTGCTCGGCGCGCTCTACAAGCCGCTCAACGCGATCGGGCTCAAGTCGGTCACCAGCAGGGTGGCGAACGACCTGTGGGGCTGGATCGCGGCGCAGCCGCTGACGGCGGTCCCGCTGCTGCTGGCGGTCAACCTGAGCGTCGGCGCGCTCGGCGCGGCGCTGTTGTTCGCCGAGTCGTGGGGCCGCTACCGCCTGGAGCACGAGCCCGGCCGGCTCAGACTGCGCCGCGGGCTGCTGACCACCCGGTCGCTGACCCTGGAGGTGCGCAGGCTGCGCGGAGTGGAGATCAGCGAGCCGCTGCTGCTGCGGCTGGGCGGCGGCGCCCGCGTCAAGACGGTTGCCACAGGGCTCGGTGAGAAGGCCAGGAACGAGACCGAGGACGCCGCCGCGCTCGCTCCTCCCCTCCCCCGTGACCTCGCCTGGCGGCTCGCCGCCGAGGTCGCGTCGGCCGGCGGCGCCCATCCGGCCGGCGTGCCGGGGTCGCGCGTCATCGCCGGCGGTACCGCGCTGATCCCGCATCCCCGGGCGGCGAGGCGGCGGCGCGTCGTACGGGCGTTGCCGGCGACCGCGCTCGTGGCCGCCGCGGCGGGGGTCGCGTCCTGGTCGGCGCCGTGGCCGTGGGTGCGCGCCTGGGTGTGGCTGATCCCCGTCGTGGTGCTGGTGGCCGGGATGTGGGGCGCCGTCGAGAGCGCCAGGAACCTCGGGCACGCGCTGGGCGCCCGGCACCTGGTCAGCCGGAGGGGCGTGGTGGTGCGGCAGACGGTCGCGCTCGACCGCAAGGGCATCTCGGGATGGACGATCACCGAGTCGTACTTCCAGCGGCGCTCGGGATTGCTGACCGTCTCCGCCACCACCTCCGCCGGACGCGGGCACTACGAGGTGGTGGACGTCGGCCGCGAGACCGGCCTGGAACTGGCCTCCCGCGCCGTGCCCGGTCTGCTGGAGCCGTTCCTCGTCAGGGGGACGACGGTCGCAAAGCAATGAGCCGCGAGATCCCCCATGGCTTGCCCATGCCCCTGTACTGGACAAACATGATCGCGCGGCTCAAGTGCTTGCGGTCTTAACCGTATTTGTCGCACTTGCAGCCGGGTTGCAGGCTCTTTAACCGTCGAGACGGACCGCCGGTCAAGAGAACACGACGACGACGCCCTTCCCCTTCCTTGCGGCGGGGGCGGAGCGGCGTCGCGTGAGGTCAGCTGCCCTTGGGCTGCTTGGTCAGCGTGGCCATGTAGGACTTGGCCAGGGTGAGCGCACCGTCCCTGGCCTCCTTCTCCGGCATGAACTCGACCTTGGACGAGTTCGTCGCCTCGCCCTCCGGCCGCTGGTGGCCCGAGTAGTCGACCCTGACGACCATGGCGCCCTTGCGTATGGTCACGGTGGCGCTGGAGGCCGAGACCTCGCCCCGCCTGGTCTCCACGTACTGCTGGTAGGCCTGTTCGCCGAGCCCGCCGACCTCGGTCAGCTTGCCCCACGTGACGCCGTCGAGCGACGAGTCGGCGGTGCTCTTGTCGCCGCCGTACTCGCTGACGTAATAGGCCTTGGCGGCGGGCGCGTCGACCGCTCCTGTCCGGTTGGTGAAGCGGTGCACGGTGATCAGCGCGCTGCGGATCTTCTTGGTGCCCTCCCCGCCGGGCAGATCCAGGTTGAGCCAGCGGCACTCGGTCTGGTTGTCGCCCCCGGCCGTGGTGCCGCGGGCCCTGGTGGTGGGCTCGGGCACGAGCTTCGTGGCCACCTCCGTCACGGCGGAGCAGTCGGCGGGGAAGACGGTCAGCACACTCGGCGAGGGCGTCGGGTCAGCGCTCGGCGACACCGTGGCCTCCGACGACTCCGCCTGGGCCAGCACGTCGGGATGCTGCGCCTGCCAGGCCGCCACACCCTTCGCGAAATGGCCGGCCAGCTTGGAGACCTCGCGGATCGCGTTGGCCTCGGTGATCGACTGGGTGGTCTCGTTGGACAGGATCTGGGCGTCCTTGCGCTGCTGGCTCGCCTGGTATTTGACCTCGATCGTCATGTCGTTGACGCGGGCGTAGGCCTTGCCGAAGGAGTACCACAGCAGCTTGCCGTCGCGGCGCCAGGTGTACTGGGCGAACGCGCTGTCGCCGACGCCCTCGATGTCCTTCACCGGCGAGGTGTAATTCTTCTCGCCGGGGTCGAGCGACGGCGTGGCGGTCTCGCCGTACTTGCCGCCGCGGTAGTCGACCTCGTAGGAGTTCTGGGCCATCGCCCTGCCGGTCTTGGCGCCCTCGCCCTTGTGCTGCTCGATCCGGACGTCGATCTCCCTGCTGCGCCAGAACTGGCCGTACGAGATGCGCTGGTTCTGCCAGTTGCAGCTGAAGCTGACCGTGTAGTGGTTGTCCTTGGACCTCTTGGCGATGGTCGCGTCGGGGACGAGCCGCTCGGCCTCGTCCTTGGGCAGCATGGCGCACACGTCGGGCCCCGTCGCGGCGGCGGCCGTGCTGCCCGTCGTGGTGGCGGTCGGTTGTGCCGACCTGCCGCCCGTCGTGTCTCCGGGCTGGGCGAACGGCGGCGTGGAGCTGCCCGCGACCTTGCCGTAGACGAAGTAGGCCCCGACGCCGCCCGCCGCGACCAGCACGACGAGGGCGGCGGCCAGCGTGGGCAGCAACCAGGCGGGCCGCCGCGGGCGCTGTGGCGGCATCTGCGGCATCTGCGGCATGGCGGGAGGCAGGTACGGAGGCGTGTTCTGCGGCATGTTGGGCGGCTCGAACTGCCTGCCTGGCACCTGGTAAGGGCTGGTAGGCGGCTCGTGCTCGCTACCGGGATTCACAAAGACTCCTGGGGTTGCCTTGACGTGCGGGGGTACATGGTAGTCACACCCCTTGCGAGAGGCTTGCAGGCGTTCACTTCGCCAGCGCCGCCGCCACCAGGCGGGCCGCGGCGACGGCCGGCTCCTTGTCCGCGGGGTCGGAGGACGGCACGTCGTCACGATGCCAGACCACCTCGCCCAGCAGGTTGCTCATCCGGAAGAGGATGACGCTGTCGGACGAGCCCTCCTTGCCGCTGTTGAGGTGGAACTTGAAGGTGTTCTGCATGATCGCCGCCTCCCCGACGCCCTCGACCTGGCTGACCGCGCCGCGCACCTCACGCATGTGCCTGCCCTTGGAGGCGGTGCGGGTGGTCCTCTCGCTGTTGAAGCGGCGCTGCGCGACCTGCGGCCCGCCGAGATCGGCGCCCGGCTTCTCCGCCCAGGCGCGCACGATGAGCCGGCGGCCCGCCGCGCCGTCGCGGACGAGCCACTGGCACTCCCCCGGCCTGCTGCGCGTGCGCTCGGGCCCGCCCTTCACCAGCTGGCCGGCCTGGGCGTCGGTGATCAGCGTGCACGGGTCGGGAGCCGTGGCGAACCTGCCGGTCTCCGGCCCGCCGCCGAGCGCGCCGGCGGCGTACCAGCCGCCCGCGCCCAGGATCACGACGGCCGCGACCGCCGCGGGCAGCAGCCAGCGGCGGGACCCCGCGCGCTTGCCGTGAGCGCCAGTGGTGACGCCGGTCAGGCCGCGCAGCACGTGGCGCACCTGGGCAGCCGTGGGCCTGACCGCCGGGTCTTTCGCGAGCATGGCCATCAACAGGCCGCCGAGCTCCCGCCCGGCCCTGGCGGGGAACGGCGGTTCGTGCAGCAGCACCGCCGCCGCGACCGCCGCGGACAGCTGCCGCTCGAACGGCGCCCTGCCCTCCACGGCCGTGTAGAGGCTGGCGCCGAGCGACCACAGGTCGGAGGCGGGGCCTGAAGGCTGCTCGTTGAGCCGCTCCGGCGCCATGTAGCCGGGCGAGCCCGCGCTGCCGAACCTGTCGGCGTGCCCGCCCATCGGCGCGGCGATGCCGAAGTCGGTCAGCATGGCCGAGCCGTCGGCGTCGAGCAGGATGTTGGCCGGTTTGACGTCCTGGTGCACCATGCCGTGCGCGTGGGCGACCTCCAGCGCGGACAGGACGCGCAGCCCGATCTCGGCGACGTACGCGGCGGGCAGCGGTCCCCGCTCCTTGATCACCTTGTCGAGCGAGCGGCCGGCGACCAGGTCCATGATGATCCACGGCTGGTCGCCCTCCTGGACGACGTCGTGCACGAGCACGATCGCCGGGTCGCGCAGGCGTCCCGCCGACCTGGCCTCGTGGATGGCCAGGTCGGCGAAGTCCGCCCGCTGGCGCGGGGTCAGCCCGTCGGGCACGCGTACCTGCTTGACCGCGACCTGCCGGTCGAGCACCTCGTCGATGGCGCGCCACACCGTGCCCGCGCCGCCCTGTCCAAGCCGCTCGATCAGCCGGTAGCGGCCCGCCAGCAGGTAGAGGTCACCCGGCATTGCGCAACGCCTGTTCGCTCGCCTGCGCCACCCTCAGCGCCGCCTGCTTGACGTCGTCGTCGGTCGGCTTGTTGGCCAGCGTGGAGTATTCGGCTCTCACCACGAGGTTGGCCAGCCGGTAGTAGACGTGGGCGGTGTGCACGCGGCCGGTGGGGCCCTTCAACTCGAAGGCGAAGGCCTCCTCACCCACGCCGCCGACCGTACGCAGCGGTGTGCGCGTGGCCTGCCTGGAGTCCTTCACGCCGATCTCGGGCCACGTCCAGGTCACCTCGTTGTATCTGGCCCAGTAGCGCTTCTGGTTCTGGAACAGCTTGCGGGCGGAAGCATCGGTCATCGACCAGGGATCGACGGTGTCGGAGTCCTTCTGCACCTGCAGGCCCACACCGCTGCCCGAGAGCGGCCAGGCGCACTTGGGGCCCGTCTCGTCGGCGTCGGGGCGTCCCTTGGGCGGGCTCTGCGTACGCAGCACGCTGCCGATCTCCTGGGAGCCGAGCAGGGTGCACACGTCCATGGGCACCGTGAACGCCGACGGCACGCCGTCGTCCTCCCCTCGCAGGAAGAAGAAGGCCGTGGTGCCCGCGGCGACCACGACCACCGCCGCGGCGGCGATGGCGATCCAGCGTGCCGCGCCGCCGCGCCGCTTCACCTTGGTCGGCGCGGTCACGGTCTGGGTGACCGGCAACTGCGGCGCCGCCCCGCCCGCGGCGACCTGGCGCAGCGCCTCCCCGGCCGTGCGCGCGTCGGGCCGCGCCGCGGGGTGGTGCGCCATCATGGCGGCCAGCAGCGGCCCCAGCGGGCCCGGCGCGATCGGGACCGGCTCCATCAGCGTGGCCCGCACCCGCTGAGCCGCAGAACCGGAGTAGGCGGGCCCGCCCGTCACCGCGACGTAGAGCGAGGCGCCGAGCGACCACAGGTCACTGGCCGGGCCTCCGGGCCGGCCCTCGAGGCGCTCGGGCGCGATGAACCCGGGGGAGCCGATCATGAGCCCCTGCTCGGTGAGGGTGGCCTGGCCCTCCTGCCTGGCGATGCCGAAGTCGGTGAGCACGACCCTGCCGCTGTCGGTCAGGAACACGTTGCCCGGCTTGACGTCGCGGTGCTGCACCCCCTGGGCGTGCGCCATGCCCAGCGCCTCGAGCACGTCGGCGCCGATCCGCGCGGCGTAGTCGGGAGGCATGGGCCCGAACTCGCGCACGGTCTCGGCGAGGGTGCGCCCGCGCAGCAGCTCCATGACCAGCCACGGCCGCTCGTTCTCGACGACCACGTCGTGCAGCGCCACGATGCCGGGGTGGCGCAGCCGCGCGGTGGCCTGCGCCTCGCGCACGGCCCTGGTGATCGAGTCGGACCGTTCCTTGGGTGACATGCCCTCGGGCAGCGTGAGCTCCTTGACCGCGACCTCACGGTCAAGCATCTCGTCCCTGGCCTGCCACACCTTCCCCATGCCGCCCGCGCCCAGCGGGCGCAGCAGGGAGTAGCGGCCGGCAAGTCTTCCCGCGGACATAAAGGGAAGGGTAACTACTTATGGGAGTTCTGCTGAACAGATTCGCGGTACGGGGCCTGGCCGCCCGGTGACAAACAGCGCCCCTCCGGTGACCTGTCTCGGTGATCGCGGGTGCCGGTCGTGGTTCCTGTCGGTCGGCCTCTCTATGGTCTTGGTTCGTGGACCCGGTTCAAGGCACTCTCGACGAGCTCGGCACCCCGCTGAGTGACGTCACGTTCGTCGTGTTCGACCTCGAGACGACGGGGGGTGCCCCCGCCGAGGACGCCATCACCGAGATCGGCGCGGTCAAGGTGCGGGCGGGCGAGGTGCTCGGCGAGTTCTCCACGCTGGTCGATCCCGGTGGCCCCATACCGCCGTTCATCTCCGTGCTGACCGGCATCACCGACGCCATGGTCATGGCCGCGCCGCGGATCGACGTGGTGCTGCCGAGCTTTCTCGAGTTCATCCGCGGCGCCACGCTGGTGGCCCACAACGCCGGTTTCGACACCCGCTTCGTCAAGGCGGCCTGCGCCTCGCTCGGCTATCCCCCGCCGGTCAACCCGGTCGTCGACACCGTCGACCTGGCGCGGCGCGTGCTGACCCGCGACGAGACGCCCAACGCCAAGCTGTCCACGCTGGCCAGGTTCTTCCGCAGCTCCACCGAGCCGTGCCACCGCGCCCTGCAGGATGCCAGGGCCACCGTCGACGTGCTGCACGGGCTGATCGAGCGGGCCGGATCGTTCCAGGTCCACACGCTGGAGGAGCTCAAGTCGTTCGTCCGCGCCCCCACCCCGGAGCAGCAGCGCAAGCGCCACCTGGCCGAGTCCGTCCCGCATGCCCCCGGCGTCTACCTGTTCGAGGACGAGCGCGGCGAGGTCCTGTACATCGGCAAGAGCACCAACCTGCGCAACCGCGTGCGCTCCTACTTCACGGCGAGCGAGACCCGCCCGCGCATCCGCGAGATGATCGGCATCGCCGAGCGGGTGCGCCACATCGTCTGCTCGACCGCACTGGAGGCGGAGGTCAGGGAGCTGCGCCTCATCGGCGGCGCCAAACCGCGCTACAACCGCCGTTCCCGCTTCCCCGAGAAGGTGATCTGGCTCAAACTCACCACCGACCTGTTCCCGCGCCTGTCGATCGTGCGCGAGCTCAAGGACGACGGCGCCACCTATCTGGGCCCGTTCGGCAGCTCCCGCCTGGCCGACGACGCCCGCATCGCCCTGCACGAGGCGGTTCCCCTGCGCCAGTGCACGCAGCCGATCACGCTGCGCACCCGGCGGGCTGCCTGCGTGCTGCACGAGATGGGCCGCTGCGGCGCCCCCTGCGAGGGGAAGACCAGCCAGGAGGAATACGCGGTGCACGCCGAGAGCGCCCGCCGCGCGATGACGCTCGACGCCTCGGCGGTCTTCTCCGCCGTGTCGGCCCGCATGGAGCGTCTGTCGGTGGAGCAGCGCTACGAGGAGGCCTCCATCGACCGCGACCGGCTGGCCGCGTTCGTCCGTGCGGCGGCCCGCATGCAGCGGCTGAGCGCCATCACTCGCATCCCCCAGTTAGTGGCCGCCAGCCCCGCCTTCGGCGGCGGCTGGGACATCCACGTGATCCGCTACGGCCGGCTGGCGGCGGCGGGCGTCATGCCGAAGGGCGCCCATCCGACCCCGTTCGTCGCTTCGCTGACGGCCGCCGCCGAGTCCGTCATCCCTGGTCCCGGGCCCGTCCACGCCGCCAGCGCCGAGGAGACCGAGTGCATCCTGCGCTGGCTGGAGTCGCCGGGGGTGCGGCTGGTGGAGGTCGACGGCGAGTGGAGCCTGCCCGCCCAGGGGGCCGCCCGGCACAAGGCGCGCATCGATCTCGCGTACCAGCGGCCTGATCGCCCGCGCCCACGGGAGGGGCGGCCTTTGAGGTGAAACGATAGAGTTGCTACATGGTCACGGCTATTGTCCACATCAAAGCAGAGGTAGACCGGATCCCGGAGGTCGCCCAGACGATCGCCGAGGTCCAAGGGGTCAGCGAGGTCTACTCCATCACCGGCGAATACGACCTGCTCGCC
Source organism: Nonomuraea diastatica (assembly GCF_004349015.1). NCBI lineage: Bacteria > Bacillati > Actinomycetota > Actinomycetes > Streptosporangiales > Streptosporangiaceae > Nonomuraea > Nonomuraea diastatica. Next base: position 18,620 of record NZ_SMKP01000084.1, on the reverse strand, counting down.
ATGGTCAGGGTCTCCGCCTACGAGGAGATCGCGGAGGTCGTTCCCGGGCGGATCAACAAGATCTCAGGTGTCCTGCACACCGAGACGCACATCGCCTTCCGCGCCTATTCCAAGCACGACCTCGAAGCGGCTTTCTCCATCGGCTTCCCCGAGTCCGACTGACCCCCGCACGCCGAGCACTCCCTCACGCACCTTCGCCGTCATACCCGGCGCCTGAGCCTGTGCGTCACCTCCCGGCCGCTGACGCCATTGCCCTCGGGTGTGCCGGCTTGCCCGGCATCACCTTCTCGCGCCTCCCTGAGCCCCTGTCTGGTCGTCCCAGGGTTTCCTAGCCCGATTACTCCCGGTTCCCGGTCACGGTCCAGGCTGGCGCCCGGCAGGCCCTTGTCTCCGGTGCCCGGCCATCCCGGCACCCCGTCTGAACAAGGCCGAGGACGCCGACGGGCCCGGACGAGCGGTGCTCGTCCGGGCCCGTACGGTGTGCGGCGTCAGCGCGTGAGGCTGTGGTCGTCGTCGGCTGAACCGACGGCGGCGTGCTCCTCCTCGTGCGCGTGCCCGTGCCCGTCGTCCAGCGGGATCTTCTCCCCGCCGTACGACTTGGACATGCGGGCGCGCAGCTTGCCCAGGGGCCCGCGCATGCCCTTCGGCGGGATTCCCGAGCCGTCGGGCGCGGCCGGGAGCATGAGCACCGGCTCCTTGCCGCGCATGTGCGCCTCGATGTCGTCGGCCGGGGTCGTGTGGACCTCGATGAACTCACCGTGCGGCAGCCGCTTGATCACGCCAGACTCCACGCCGTGCGAGATGATCGCCTGGTCGGAGCGCTGCAGGCCGAGGCACATGCGATAAGTGATCATGTACGCCAGCGCCGGCGCCACGAAGATCAGCACCCGTCCCGCGTAGGTCGTCCAGTTGAGGCTGACGTGGAAGAACGCCGAGATCTCGTCGTTGGCGCCGAGCAACCAGAGGACGCCGTAGAACGCGATGGCCGACATGCCGATCGAGGTGCGGTGCGGGTTGTTGCGCGGCCGGTCGGCGACGTGGTGCTCGCGGTGGTCGCCCGTCACCCAGCGTTCGAGGAACGGATAGAGCGCCAGACCGGTCATGATGATGCCCATCGGCACCAGGGCCGGGATGATGACGCTCAACGGCAGCGTGCCGGCATGGGACGTGCCGAAGAGGTTGACCTCCCAGGCGGGCATGATGCGCAGCGCGCCTTCGAGGAAGCCCATGTAGAAGTCGGGCTGCGAACCGGCCGACACGTCGGCGGGCGTGTAGGGGCCGAACAACCAGATCGGGTTGATCTGGGCGAACGTCGCCAGGCCCGCGACCACGGCCAGCGTGAACAGGAAGTACGCCCCGGCCTTGGCCATGAAGGCCGGGTAGAACGGCGCGCCCACGACGTTCTTGTTGTCGCGCCCCTTGCCGGGCATCTGGGTGTGCTTCTGCACCCACATGAGCACCATGTGGGCGGAGATCAACGCCAGCAGGATGCCCGGGATGAGCAGGATGTGCAGCGAGTAGAACCGGGAGATGACATCATCACCCGGATATTCCCCGCCGAACAAGAAGAACGTGATGTAGGTGCCGACCAGCGGCAGCGAGATCGCCACGCCCTCGGTGATCCGCAGACCGGCGCCGGAGAGCAGGTCGTCGGGGAGGGAGTAGCCGGTCAGGCCCTCGGCCAGCGCCAGGGTCAGCAGCAGCACACCGATGATCCAGTTGAGCTCGCGCGGCTTGCGGTAGGCGCCGGTGAAGAACACCCGCAGCATGTGGACCATCATGCCCGCCACGAACAGCAGGGCCGACCAGTGGTGCATCTGCCGGATGAGCAGACCGCCACGGACGTCGAAGCTGATCTCCAGCGACGACGCGTAGGCCTCGGACATCATGACGCCCTTGAGCGGCGCGTACGAGCCGTCGTAGGCGATCTCCATCATGCTGGGCTTGTACCAGAACGTCAGGAACGTACCGGTCAGCAGCAGGATGATGAACGAGTAGAGGGCGATCTCACCCAGCAGGAACGACCAGTGGTCGGGGAAGATCTTGCGCATGTTGCGCTTGAGGAAGTTCGCGCCGCCGAGGCGGTCGTCGAGGAACGTCGACGGCCCGGAGACGGCCTTCGGAACATTCGTGAGCTCGTCGCTCATGCGTCCTCCTCCGTCGGCCGCATGAGCGACACGCTGCTGTGGTGGATCATCGGCTCGCTACGCTCGCTCACGTCTGGCCTCCTTCCCTGACGGCGGCCTCGGCGTCACCGCGCTCCCAGTAGCTGGGGCCGACGGGCACCTCGAAGTCGTGCTGGGCGATGAGATAGCCCTCGGCGTCGACGGTGATCGGCAACTGCGGCAGCGGCCGGGCCGCGGGACCGAAGATGACCTTGGCACCGTCGGCCGCGTCGAACGTCGACTGGTGGCAGGGGCACAGGATGTGGTGGGTGTTCTGCTCGTAGAGCGCCGCGGGGCAGCCCACGTGGGTGCAGATCTTGGAATAGGCCACGATGCCGTCGTGCGTCCAGTTCTGGCGGGTGCCGCTCTTGATCTCTTCAGGACGGAACTTGATCAGGATCAGCGTCGCCTTGGCGAGGGCGGTGAGGTCGTGCTCGTAGCCCTCGGGGACGACCGACAGGATGCCGCCGGGCGAGTTGAAGTCGGCGGCGCGGATCGGCTGGCCCGTGCCCTCGACGACGAGTCTGAGCGGCTTGCCCTCCTTGGTCTTCTCGCCCCAGACGGTGTGGCGCAGGGTCTGGTTGAACTTGGCGCCGGGCATCTTGTTGTTGTCGAGGTCGCGCAGCAACACCAGCGGCACCAGCCCGAGCGGCGCGGCCGCGAGCAGCAGCGTGCGGCGCAGCAGCTTGCGCTTGACGAAGCCGCTCTCGTTGGCGCCCTGGACGAACGTGCCGGCCACGACGTCGCGGTCGGGGGCGGCGGAGGCCATCTCGTGGCGCTCCTGGATCAGGGAGTATTTCGGCATGATCTGGCGGACCCAGATCACGATGCCGATCGCCAGCCCCAGGATCGCCACGGTCAGGGTGCTGCCCAGCGCGAGGTTGGACACCCCGGTCGCCTCGGGCCCGCCGACCTGGAAGACCACGTAGGAGATGATGAACCCGATCGCCGCCAGGAACGTGATCAGGAAGCACAGGGCCACGATCTTCTCGGCCTTGCGGGCCTTGGCTTCGTCCTGCAGCGTGACGCCGGGGAGCTCCTTGTCGGCCTCCTGCGGCTGCTCGCTGGCGCCGAGCATCGAGGTGCCCGGCGCGGGGGTGCCGATGACGCGCTTGGGGACGCGTTCGCCCGGCTGCTCGATCTCGTGCTCGTTGTCTGTCATGGCTTCTGTCGCTTCTTCGCGGTGATCCAGATGGCGGCCAGTGCGAGGGCGCTGAGACCCACAATCCACGCTACGAGACCCTCGGTGACCGGGCCGATCCGCCCGAGGGCGAAGCCTCCCGGGTCCTTCTGCGCGCGCACCTGCGTGATGTAGGCGATCATGCTGCGCTTCTCTTCCGGGGTGATCGTCGTGTCGTTGAAGACCGGCATCGCCTGCGGGCCGGTGACCATCGCCTCGTAGATCTGCGTGGGGGTCGCCTCGTTGAGGTTGGGAGCGTGCTTGCCCTGCGTCAGGGCGCCACCGGCGCCGGCCCAGTTGTGGCACTGGATGCAGTTGGCGCGGAACAGCTCACCGCCCCTGCCCGCGTCGCCCAGCTTCGGGTCGACCTGTTCGGCGCCCGGCACCTGCGGGCCGCCGCCGAGCGACTGCACATAGGCGGAGATCTGCTTGATCTTCTCCGGGGTGACCCACTCGGGCAGCGGCTTGCGGGGCGCCTGGGGCCCGGGGTTGGCGGCGGGCATGCGGCCCGTGCTCATCTGGAAGTCGACGGCCGCGGCGCCGACGCCGATGAGCGTGGGCGCCGTCTCGGTGCCCTCGGCGTTGGTGCCGTGGCAGCTCGCGCAGTGCGCCACGAACAGGCTCTTGCCCTCGGCCACATCGTCGACCTTGCCTGCCGCCAATGCCGCGTCGGCAGGCTTACCCGCCTGGACAAAAGCGGCGTATGCCATCCCGACCAGCGCCAACGCCAAAATCAGGACGGCGTACCTCGCTAGGGGATGCCGCCGCCAAGCGGTGATCCTAGTCACAGAAGTCCCGTTCCTTAACGAATGATGTAGATGGTCGCGAAAAGACCGATCCAGACGACGTCGACGAAGTGCCAGTAGTAGGACACGACGATCGCGCTGGTGGCCTGCTCATGCGTGAAGCGCTTCGCGGCGTACGTGCGTCCCAGCATGAACAGGAACGCGATCAGGCCACCGGTCACGTGCAGGCCGTGGAAGCCCGTCGTCAGGTAGAACACCGAGGTGTAGGCGTTGGCGGACAGGGTCGCGCCGTCTGACGCCAGCTCGCCGTACTCGTACAGCTGCCCCGCGATGAAGACCGCACCCATGAGGAAGCTGACGATGTACCAGAAGCGGAGCTTGCCGACCTGCCCCTTCTCCGCGGCCCACACGCCGAGCTGGCACGTCACACTCGACAGCACCAGGATGATCGTGTTGACCGTCGCGAACGGGATGTTCAAGTCGTGCTCGGGGTTCGGGACCATGAGCGGATTCCACGCCAGGCCCCTCCCCTCGCTCACCGACCGGATGGTGAAGTACATCGCGAACAGCGCCGCGAAGAACATGAGCTCGGAGGACAGCCAGACGATCGTACCGACGCTGACCAGATTGGGTCTGCGGTACGGCTGGGCTGCCGTCGTCGAAGTTATTGCGGATGCTGTCGCCACGGGCAGCATTATTGCGGCTCCAGTGGTTGGTCCGGCGCACGACCCCCCGTTAGGGGGCACGAACCGCGCACCAACCTGGGATAATTGGGACAAACCACACCCAAACCGCCCACCCTGCGCGCCACGCGCTCGGGCGGCCTGGGATTGCACACCGCCGCACCGGTACGATCCCAGGTGACCATACTGCTACGACACGATAGTGAGCGCGACAGCGATGTCCACTGGGAGCACCGACGACACGATGAGGGTCCTCGTCTACAGCGACGACGCCGCCACCAGGGCCGAGGTGAGCGCGGCCGTCGGCAGGCGCCCGGCCGCCGACGTGCCTTTCGTCGAGATCGTGGAGTGCGCCACCGAGCCCAAGGTCCACCAGTGGCTGGGCTCCGGCGAGATCGACGTGGCCGTCCTCGACGGCGAGACCCAGCCCGCGGGTGGCATGGGCATCTCCCGCCAGGCGAAGGACGAGGTCTACGACTGCCCGCCCATCTGCCTGATCATCGCCAGGCGCGACGACCGCTGGCTGGCCGACTGGTCCAAGGCCGACGCCGTCGTGTCGCAGCCTCTGGAGCCGATGGTGCTGGCCGACACGGTCGCCGACCTCATGCGCCGCCGCTCCTCCACCCGACTCAACGCTAAGTAGGTGCCCATGGACTCCCGGACGACCTGGCCCACCCTGCTTTCCGCTCTCCTGTCAGGCGAGCACCTCACCTCCGACGAGACGGCCTGGGCGATGCGGGAGATCATGTCCGGCGCCGCGACGTCCGCGCAGATCGCCGGCTTCGCGATCGCGCTGCGCGCCAAGGGCGAGACGGTGGCCGAAGTGGTCGGCCTGGCCCGCACCATGCTGGAGCTGGCCACGCCGCTCAGCGTCGAGGGCCCCGTGGTCGACGTCGTCGGCACGGGCGGCGATCGCGCCCACACCGTCAACGTCTCGACGATGGCCGCCATCGTGGCCGCCGCCGCGGGCGCCAGGGTCGTCAAACACGGCAACCGCGCCGCCTCGTCCTCGTGCGGCGCCGCCGACGTCCTGGAGCACCTGGGCATCCGGCTCGACCTGACGCCCGAGCAGACGGCGCTGGTGGCGCGCGAGGCGGGCATCGCGTTCTGCTTCGCCCCGGTCTACCACCCCGCGCTCCGCTTCGCCGGGCCCACCCGCAAGGAGATCGGCGTCCCCACGGTCTTCAACTTCCTGGGGCCGCTCACCAACCCGGCCCGCCCCGCCGCCCAGGCCATCGGCGTCTTCGACGCCGCGATGCTGCCCGTGCTGGCCGGCGTCTTCGCCGAGCGCGGGGTCTCCGCCCTGGTGTTCCGCGGCGACGACGGCCTCGACGAGCTGACCATCGCCGGCACCTCCACGGTCTGGGTGGTGAAAGACGGCACCGCGACGCAGACCGGCTTCGACCCGTCGGTGCTCGGCATCCCACGCGCCGACGTGGGCGCGCTGCGCGGCGGCGACGTGGCGTTCAACGCCCAGGCGGTGCACGACCTGGTGCGCGGCAAGACCGGCCCGGTGCGCGACGCCGTCCTGCTCAACGCGGCCGCGGCCCTGGTGGCCCTCGACGGACCCGGCGACAACCTCGGCTCGGCGATGACCGACGGCTACGCCCGCGCGGTGCAGGCGGTCGACTCGGGGGCGGCTGCGGCCACTCTCGACCGCTGGGTGAAGGTCAGCAGCGCCTGCGGCCCCGCCTGACGCCCAGGCCCCGCGGCCCTGACACTCCTGGCTCGTACGACCTCGTGTGGTTGTCGTACGGTGGCCGGCTACGGCAGGGTGACGGTGGGGCCCGACTTGATCGAGCTCCACTTGAGCCACTGTTTCCAGCTCTCCTGCCAGTGCCCCCACCCGTTCATGGGCTCCAGCTTCCGCGGCGAGCCCGTGATGATGATCGGGTCGCCGATCAGCGTGTTCTTGATGAACCACGCGGCGTTCGCCGGGCTGACGTTCACGCATCCGTGGCTGACGTTCGCGTGGCCCTGCGACCCGACCGACCAGGGTGCGCTGTGCACGTACTCGCCGCTGTTGGAGATGCGGACCGTGTTGTAGACCGTCAGCCGGTAGTAGCCCGGGGAGCCGGGCCCGATCCCCGGCGAGGTCATGATCGTCACCGGTTCGCGCGACATGGCCAGGTGGATGCCCGAGGTGGTGTGGTACTTCCACTGCCCGCCCTGGCCGGCGCTCATCGGCATCGTCCGGACCTTCTTGCCGTTCCGCCTGACCGTGAGCACGTGGTTGTTGACGCTGCCCTTGGTGATCTGCTCGCGGCCGATCTTGAAGTTGAGGCGGACGTCGCGCTTGCCGTACATGCCGGGCCCGCCGCGCACTCCTGCCAGTTTGGCGTCAACCCGCACCTTCGTGTGCGCGGGCCAGTACTTCCGCGGCCGGAAGTCCACATGGGTGTCGTCGAACCAGTGCCAGGCACCCTCCACCGGTTTGGAGCTGCGGACGAGGAGGTTGCGCTCGACGGACACGCGGTCGGCGATCGGCTGGTCGAACTCGATCATGACGGGCATGCCGACGCCGACCGTCAGCCCGGTGTAGTCCTTGTTCGGGGTGATCGTCTTGATGTCGAACGTCTTGTTGCTCTTGACCGTCTTGAACGTGCTCCGCGTCTGGGTCTGCTTGCCCGCGGCGTCCGCCGAGACCGCGGTGACCGTGTAGGTCACACCCGGCCTGGCCGTGACGGTACTGCGCCATCGCGTACGGTCACCGCTCAGGACACCGTCCAGCGAGCCGGACTTGTCCCCCTCCACGCGCACGCTCCTGAGCGTGCCCCCTTGGGCCGACACCACGACGGGCTGGTCCGTGGGCACGTCGGCGGCCTTGTCGGCCGGAGAGAACGTCACAGAGGCCGCTCGCGCCCCCGCGCCCGCCATCGCGACCCCGTCGGGCTTGCCCGCCGTGCCACCCGACGTGCCGCCTGCCGAGCACGCGGTGAGCAGCGCCAAGGCCAGCAGGCCGGCCGATCCATACGCTACGCGCCCCACGAGTGACTCCCTTGTCCCGCTCCATTGCCTTACTAGATGAGAAATCCGCTCGCTTGGCGCCCCGTACCTGGTTAGGGCTATAGAGGCAGTCCACGTAGCAGATTTCTCATTAGTACCCTGAGTGATCGAATGACCACATCCGGGTACCGGTAAAGAACACCAAAAAGCGGGCGTCCTCCCCCAGGGGAGGGCGCCCGCCTCAGGTGTGGCTCAGTGCGAGAAGTTACCCCGGTAGTACTGGAACACGAACCCGATCATGGCCATGATGACCAGGAACACGCCGATCAGGAACATCCAGAAGCCGATCACGAACCCGGCGAAGGCGAAGGCCGCCGCCAGGCAGAGGAAGAGCGGCCACCAGCTGCTCGGGCTGAAGAAGCCGATCTCCCCCGCGCCGTCGCTGATCTCGGCCTGCTTGCTGTCCTCCGGCTGGGCGCCGATGCGCCGCGCGGTGAACATCAGGTAGTAGCCCACCATGAACGCGAACCCGACCGAGATGGCCATGGCCGTGGTGCCGACCGGCTCGCCTCTGCCCATCTCCGCCTTGGTCCAGAACCAGTAGGCGATGTCGACGCCGGCGAAGAACACGCCGCACAACAGGAACAGCCAACCCTGGACCTTCATCAGGCCTCGACCTCCTGGGCGGACTTGGCGGACACGTGCGGATAGTGCAGGTCGAACGCGGGACGCTCGGATCTGATGCGCGGCAGCGAGGTGAAGTTGTGCCGCGGCGGCGGGCAGGAGGTCGCCCATTCGAGCGAGCCGCCGTAACCCCAGGGGTCGTCGACGGTGACCTTGGGCGCGCTGCGCCAGGTCTTCCAGACGTTGTAGAAGAACGGCAGCGTCGAGGCGCCCAGGATGAACGCGCCCACCGACGAGATCATGTTGAGGTCGGTGAAGCCGTCGGCTGCGCTGTAGTCGGCGTAGCGGCGCGGGAAGCCCACCACGCCCAGCCAGTGCTGGATGAGGAACGTGGTGTGGAAGCCGATGAACAGCAGCCAGAACTGCAGCTTGCCGAGCTTGTCATCGAGCATCTTGCCGGTGAACTTGGGCCACCAGAAGTAGAAGCCGGCGAACATGGCGAATACCACGGTACCGAACACCACGTAGTGGAAGTGCGCCACGACGAAGTAGGTGTCGCTGATGTGGAAGTCGAGCGGCGGCGAGGCCAGGATGACGCCGGTCAGCCCGCCCAGCAGGAAGGTCACCAGGAACCCGACCGAGAACAACATCGGCGACTCGAAGCTCAGGTGCCCGCGCCACATCGTGCCGACCCAGTTGAAGAACTTCACACCTGTCGGCACCGCGATGAGGAACGTCATGAACGAGAAGAACGGCAGCAACACCTGCCCGGTCGGGAACATGTGGTGCGCCCAGACCGTGATGGACAGACCGGCGATGGAGATCGTCGCGGCCACGAGGCTGATGTAACCGAAGATCGGCTTGCGGCTGAAGACCGGCAGGATCTCCGTCACGATGCCGAAGAACGGCAGCGCGATGATGTACACCTCGGGATGGCCGAAGAACCAGAACAGGTGCTGCCAGAGCAACGCTCCGCCGAACTCCGAGTCGAAGATGTGGGTGCCCAGCTTGCGGTCGGCCTCCAGCGCCAGCAGCGCGGCGGCCAGCACCGGGAACGCCATCAGCACGAGCATGCTGGTCAGCAGCACGTTCCAGGTGAAGATCGGCATGCGGAACATGGTCATGCCGGGAGCGCGCATGCAGATGATCGTGGTGATGAAGTTGACCGAGCCGAGAATGGTGCCCAGACCCGACAGGGCCAGGCCCATGATCCACAGATCGCCGCCGACGCCGGGCGAGTTGATCGCGTTGGACAGCGGCGTGTAGGCGAACCAGCCGAACGACGCCGCACCGCCCGGGGTGAAGAAGCCCGAGACCGCGATGATGCTGCCGAACAGGTAGAGCCAGTAGCTCACCATGTTGAGGCGCGGGAACGCCACGTCGGGGGCGCCGATCTGCAGCGGCATCAGCTCGTTGGCGAAGCCGGCGAACAGCGGCGTCGCGAACATGAGCAGCATGATCGTGCCGTGCATGGTGAACAGCTGGTTGAACTGCTCGTTGCTGGTGAACTGCAGGCCGGGCTGCGCCAGCTCGGCCCGCATGACCAGCGCCATGACGCCGCCGATGAGGAAGAACACGAACGACGAGATCAGGTAGAGGTGCCCGATGATCTTGTGATCGGTGGAGGACAGCCACTTGGCGATGATCTGGCCCTTGGTTTCGGGCCTGATCGGCGTCCTGAGTGGTTCTTGGATGGCGGTCACTGGGCACTCCCAGCCTGTTGGGTCGCGATGTACTGGTCGAACTCAGCCTGCGGAACGAGCTTCACCGAGAAGAGCATCCGGCTGTGGTCGACACCGCACAGTTCGGCGCAGCGGCCGGCGAACACGCCTGTCCGGTCGAGCGTCGTGACCTCGAACTTGCGACCCGGGTCGTCCTGCTGGAGGCCGGGGATGACGTCCCGCTTGAACAGGAACTCCGGCACCCAGAACGAGTGAATGACGTCGTCGCTCTGCAGGTCGAACTCGACCTTGGTCTTCGTCGGCAGGACCAGCTGGGGGCCCTTGTTGTAGTCGCTCACCGGCACGCCGGAGACCGGCGGCAGCGTCTTGCCGTTGACGGTGGTGGTGAAACGCCAGCTCCACTGGTACGCCTCGACCTTGACCTTCACCGGCGCGTTGCCGGAGACATGCGTGAGGCGCTCGCTGTCGCGGGCGGTGAAGAAGAAGAACACCGACACCATGACGAGCGGGATCAAGGTGTAGAGCATCTCGATCGGCAGGTTGTAGCGGACCTGCGGCGGGAGCTCGGCCTTCGCCCTGCGCTTGCGGTGGAAGATGGCCGCCCACACGATCAGGACAATGACGACGGCACCCGTGGCGAGCGCGGCGATCCAGGCCCCGTTCCACAGGCTTTGGACCACATTGCCCTCTTCGGTGATGTGGCCGGGAAGAAGGCCGCGAGACCAGTCGGCCTCGGGGACGTCATTAGCACACGCCGTAGCAGTGGCCAGCAGCAACGCCAAAGCGGCGGCGCGTGGCACCCTGCGCCGGGCCAACGAACGCCGCGTCGTACGGCGAGTCGGACTCACGGATCGCCTACCCCACAGATGTAGCCCAAGAGTCTTTCCCCTGGGCGCGTATTGCTGTTTCTGATTCATGCACAGACTGACAAGCAGACACATTAGCGTGCAGGGGCCTTGCCCCACCGCGCGACCCCTCCATGGCGCCGGAAGTGGGACGATGAGTCTCGTGGCGTATTTCGACGCGGCCTCGAGTGAGCCGCTCCACCCTCAGGCACGCGAGGCGCTGCTGGCGGCGATCGACGTCGGCTGGGCCGACCCCGCGAGACTCTACGGCCAGGCCCGCCGCGCGCACCTGCTGCTCGAGCAGGCCCGCACGGAGGTGGCCGAAGCGCTCGGCGCGCGCCCCGACGAGGTGTCGTTCACCTCCTCGGGCACGCAGGCCGTGCATCTCGGCGTGCTCGGCACCCTACACGGGAGGCGCAGGGTCGGGCGTCATCTGGTCACCACGGCCGTCGAGCACTCCAGCGTGCTGCACGCCGGCGGCGTGCACGAACGCGACGGCGGCACGGTCGAGACCGTCGGCGTCGGCCTGACCGGCCGTGTCGACCTCGACCGCTTCACCGAAGCGGTGGCCCGTCCCGGCACGGCGCTGGCCTGCCTGCAGACGGCCAACCACGAGGTCGGCACCCTGCAGCCGGTGGCGGAGGCGGCCGCGGCGTGCCGCGCCAACGGGGTGCCTCTGCTGGTCGACGCTGCGCAGACGGCCGGCCGGATGCCGATCCCGCCTGGCTGGTCGGTGCTGGCGGCCAGCGCCCACAAGTGGGGCGGCCCCGCCGGGGTGGGCGTGCTGGCGGTGCGCAAGGGCACGCGATACCGCTCGTTCCTGCCGGAGGACGAGCGGGAGCGGCGGCGGGTGCCGGGCTTCGAGAACGTTCCCGGTATCGTGGCCGCGGCGGCCGCGCTGCGCGCGATGGCCGCGGAGGCGTCGCAGGAGCAGGCGCGGCTGGCCGAGCTCGTCGGCAGGATCAGGGAGACGGTCCCGAAGATCGTCCCGGACGTGGAGGTGATCGGCGACCCCGACCAGCGGGCGCCGCACATCGTGACCTTCTCGTGCCTGTACGTCGACGGCGAGGCGCTGCTGACCGAGCTGGACAAGGCCGGGTTCGCCGTGTCGTCAGGAAGCTCGTGCACCGCTAGTACGCTTCGTCCATCGCACGTTCTGGAAGCGATGGGCGTGCTGACGCATGGGAATGTCCGGGTGTCGCTGCCCAGGGGCGCTTCCGCGGCCGAGGTCGACCGATTCCTCGCCGTGCTGCCCGAGCTGGTGCGCCGCATCCGGCAGGACGCAGGAGTCGCATGACCGAGGTTACGCAGCCGGCTTTGACGATCGACGCGCTCGGGAAGAAGTGCCCGATCCCGATCATCATGCTGGCCGAGCAGATCAACCACGTCCCGCTCAACGCCGTGGTGGCGGTGCTGGCCGACGACCCGGCCGCCTACACCGACGTGCCGGCGTGGTGCAGGCTGAAGTCGCACCGCCACGTCGGGTCGTACGAGCTGCCGGAGGGCGGCTGGGCGATCCACGTCAGGCGCAACTACTGACGGCCCCGCGCGCGGGGCCGTCCCGCCCGGCGGCGGGACGGCCTGCGGCGCTCAGGGGTGGTAGCAGCGGATGTGCTCGGCGACCTCCGCGGCCGCCTCGGCGCCGTAGGCGGCGCCGAACCGCTCGAGGAAGATCTGCTGGCCGAGCTCGTATTCCTGGCCGCCGACGCGCTCCAGCACGTGGGTGGCGGTCAGGTTGCCGATCTGGCCGCAACGCTCCAGCGGCAGGCCCCAGGCCAGGCCCGCGAGGAAGCCGGCACGGAAGGCGTCGCCGACGCCGGTGGGGTCGGCCTTGCCCCGCTCGGGGGCGGGGGCGACCATGATCGAGGGCTCGCCCTTGCGGTCGATGACGGCGCCCTTGGGGCCGAGCGTGGTGATCCGGACGCCGACCCGGTCGAGGACCTCCGCGTCGGACCAGCCGGTCTTCTGCTCGATGAGCCCCTTCTCGTAGTCGTTGGAGAACAGGTAGGAGGCGCCGTCGACGAGCGTGCGGATCTGCTCGTCCTCCATGCGGGCGAGCTGCTGGGAGATGTCGGCGGCGAAGCCGATGCCGCGCTGCTGGCACTCCTTGGTGTGGCGCAACATCGCGTCGGGGTCGTTGGGGCTGATGAGCACGAGGTCGAGGCCGTCGACACGCTCGGCGACGGGCTGCAGCTCGATCAGCCGGGCCTCGGCCATGGCCCCCGTGTAGAAGGAGGCGATCTGGTTGTGGTGGTCGTCGGTCGTGCACAGGAAGCGGGCGGTGTGCCGGGTCTCCGAGACGTGCACGGATCCGCAGTCGACGCCGTGGCGCTCCAGCCACGAACGATAGTCGGCGAAGTCGTTGCCGACGGCACCCACCAGCATGGGCGTCAGGCCCAGACAGCCCATGCCGAACGCGATGTTCGCGGCGCATCCACCGCGACGGATCTGTAGGTCATCGACCAGGAACGAAAGTGACACCCGGTCGAGTTGCTCGGCGATCAGCTGATCGCCGAAGCTTCCGGGAAAGGTCATCAGATGGTCTGTCGCGATGGAGCCGGTTACGGCGATGCGCACGGGGTTCTTCTTCCTCGTTGTCAGCAGGCCAGTGGGCCCAACGAGAATACGTCAAGGTCCCGCGCGCACAAAGGCGCACGGGACCTGGCGACCAGTCGCCCGTCGCTCTAGTTGAACGAGTCGCCGCAGGCGCAGGAGCCCGTGGCGTTGGGGTTGTCGATGGTGAAGCCCTGCTTCTCGATGGTGTCGACGAAGTCGATCGAGGCGCCCATCAGGTAGGGCGCGCTCATCCGGTCGGTGACCACACTGACGCCGCCGAAGTCGGACACCACGTCGCCGTCCATCGACCGGTCGTCGAAGAAGAGCTGGTAGCGCAGGCCGGAACAGCCGCCCGGCTGCACGGCGACCCGCAGCTGCAGGCCCTCCTCGCCCTGCTGCTCGAGCAAGCTCTTGACCTTGGCCGCGGCCGCGTCGGTCAGGATCAGGCCCTGTGCCGTGGTCTCGCTGCTCTCAACCGTCATCTGCTGACTCCCTAACCCGGCTGTCTGTTTTCGACGTCCTACTGATGACGCTACCAACACCTCGGGGATGCCACACATTCCCGGGGCCACGTCCCCCCGATTGCCCGCGTTCGTCCGTGTGCCATGATGAGTATCGTCAATTCGACGATAAGGGGGTACGGCCATGGCCACCCAGACTGGACTGCCACTCTTCGTCCTCGGCAGTGGCGCCGATCCGCACAGTGAGAAGGGGGTCGAGTGTCCCGGCGAGCTGCCGCCCGCCTCCGACCCCGGCCTCGTGGAACGCGCCCGCAAGGCGAAGGAGGCCCTCGGCGACCGCCTCTTCGTGCTCGGCCACCACTACCAGCGCGACGAGGTCATCCAGTTCGCCGACGTGACAGGCGACTCCTTCAAGCTGGCCCAGCAGGCGGCGGCCCGGCCCGAGGCGGAGTACATCGTCTTCTGCGGCGTGCACTTCATGGCCGAGTCCGCTGACATCCTGACCGGTGACGCCCAGAAGGTGGTCCTGCCGGACCTGGCGGCCGGCTGCTCGATGGCCGACATGGCCACGTTCGACCAGGTCGAGGAGTGCTGGGACGCCTTGGAGGACGCCGGGCTGGCAGGCCAGGTGATCCCGGTCACCTACATGAACTCCAGCGCCGACATCAAGGCGTTCTGCGGCAGGAACCGGGGCGCGGTCTGCACCTCCTCCAACGCCCGCCGCGCCCTCGACTGGGCCTTCGAGCAGGGCGGCAAGGTGCTGTTCCTGCCCGACCAGCACCTCGGACGCAACACGGCGGTCCTGGAGATGGGCATGTCGCTGGACGACTGCGTGGTGTGGAACCCGCACCGCCCGGGCGGCGGGCTGACGCGGGAGCAGCTTGAGCGCGCGCGGATGATCCTCTGGCGGGGCCACTGCTCGGTGCACGGCCGCTTCACCGCGGAGTCGGTGGACGACGTACGCGCGCGCATCCCGGGCGTCAACGTGCTCGTGCACCCGGAGTGCCGCCACGAGGTGGTGCTCAAGGCCGACCACGTGGGCTCGACCGAGCACATCATCAGGACGCTTGAGGCGGCGCCGGCGGGCTCCAGCTGGGCGATCGGCACCGAGCTCAACCTGGTCAAGCGCCTGGCCCGGACGTTCCCCGACAAGAACGTCTCGTTCCTGGACCGCACGGTCTGCTACTGCTCGACGATGAACCGGATCGACCTGCCCCACCTGGTGTGGGCGCTGGAGTCGCTGGTCACCCGGGAGGACGGCGCGCCGGGCGGTGCGGTGGTCAACCAGATCACGGTGGACGACGACACCGCCCACTGGGCCAGAGTCGCCCTCGACCGCATGCTGGCCCTCCCGTGACGCGCCGCCCGAGGCCCAGGGCCGGGGCTTCGGGCGGGCCTCGGGCCTACGCGAAGTCGTAGCCGACCCGGACCCTCACCGAGAGGGTCTGGCGGCCAGGACTGATCGAGGCGCCGCTCTCCGCGGCGGCCATCGTGAGCGGCTGCGGGCCGCTCTCGACCTCCTCGCTCACCGACACGACGCGGCCCAGCGGCCGGCCGGACAGCTCGGCGTACTGGGCCGCCTTGGCGGCGGCGTCGCGGAACGCCAGGACCCGGGCCTCCCGCAGCGCGCCGGCCGGATCCGACACCTCGAACACCACGCCGTTGAGCCGGGCCTCCTCGCCCACCCCCGCCACGGTGTCGATGACGCCGTCGGCCCCGGCCAGGTCGCGGACGACGACCTCCACGCCCCGCGCCCCGCGGTAGGCGGCCACCTTCGGATAGGACTCGTACTCGGGCCCGAGGGAGAGCTCGGCCGTGCGGACGTCCTCAGGGGCGATCCCCGCCCCGCTCAGCGCCTCGGCCAGCCGGGCGGCGGCCGCCCTGACGGCGGCGAAGGCGTCGGCGGCCGACGCCCTGCGCACCTCGACGCCCGCGTGCAGCCGCAGGATGTCGGGCACGGCCAGGACGGCGCCCTCGCCGACGACGGTGATGTCCATGCCCTGTCCTTTCCGGGGTCCTTCCCGGGTCCTTCCCGGAAGGCGGTCGTGTCCCTCACTGCGTATCAGATCCCCTGGCGGCTTACGAGGGGTTCCTGCTGAAGCGGAAGCCCATGCGGCCGAACTCCGCCTTCTCCGGCGCCGTCGCCAGCACGCGGCTGACCCGGCCGGACAGGTCGATCACCACGGCCTCGTGCCCGGACCCCTTGGCGCGCCACACCGCCAGGTGCTCGTCGTCCCACCAGCCGATGAGCCGCTTGCTGGCGAACGGGACGGTGACCACACCGGTGTCGTCGCCCGAGGTGGGGCGGGCGCACAGCGACGTGCGCGCGCTCGTGCAGTGGGCCAGGAAGCGGTCGCCCGACGGCGAGACGTCGTCGCCCTCCACCCACACCGGCGACCCGGCGTCCCGCAAGGTGCGCAGGCGCTTGCCGTTCAGGTCGTAGAACGTCATCTTGCCGCCGACCCACGTGCCGACCGACCGGCTGTCCGCGTTCCAGAAGAAGCGCCACTCACCCGCGCCCTCCTCCTTGATCGGGAACGTGCGGCCCGTCCCCTCGGCGATGTCGATGATGCCGTAGCCGTGCTCGTCGGTGTCGCCATCGGCGCCCTTGTAGAGCGTGACCAGGCCGTACCTGCCGTCGGGCGACCAGCGCGGCGTGGTGGGGAAGACCGGCTTGCGGCTGAGCTTGACGACGCGTTTGGCGTCGGTGGCGTGGTCGATGATCGAGACGGTGGCGTGGTAGTCGGCGCTGTAGTCCACGTCGGTGCCGAGTGCCCGGTTGCTGCCGGGATCCAGGGCGTAGTCGAAATAGCGGCGGTCGCGGGTGAAGGCGCCGCTCGCGTGCTGCCTGACGTAGAGGCTCTTGCCGCTGCCGGTCGTGTACGACGCGAGCCTGATCGGGTCGTCCGCGCGTTCCTCGATCTCCACGGAGGTGCCGGGAAGCGTGACCGTCCCCTCGGTGGGCCCTCCCGTGGTGGGCCCTCCCGTGGTGGCAGGGCCGGACGAGTCGGGCATGGCGACGGTCGGCGTGGGGGACGTCGTACGGCCCTGCAGGTCGCCGAGGCGCACGGCGACGAACGTGCCGGCAGCGGCGAGGACGAGGGCGCCCGCGACGCTCCCGGCGATGATCCAGCCGGTCGCCCGTCTCCGCCCCGGCTGCGTGTGCGGATAGACGGCCCTCGACTGGTGCGGCGCCCGCAGGCGGGAGGCGGCCGCCGCGCTGCCCTGCTGGAGGAGGCCTGGCTGCTCGTACGCGGGTTGCGGAGCCGGAGCGTGGCCGAGCAGGCGCATCAGGGCGTCGTTCGCGGCGGGCCGCCGGTCGGGGTCCTTGGCCAGGCAGTCCGTCACCAGCGTGCGCAGCGCGGGATCCTGGACGGCGCCGACGTCCGGCTCGGTGTGCATGATGCGGTTGATCACGGCGGGCAGGCTGTCCTGCCCGAACGGCGGCTGCCCCGACGCGGCGTACAGCAGCGTGCACGCCCACGCGAACATGTCGGACTTCGGCCCCGGGCTCGACCCGGACAACTGCTCGGGCGCCATGAACGCGGGCGTGCCGACCACCGCGCCGGTGAGCGTCGAGGTGAGGTCGCGTGCCTTGGCGATACCGAAGTCGATCACCCGCGGGCCGTCGGAGGCCAGCACCACGTTCGACGGTTTGAAGTCGCGGTGCACGATGCCCGCCTGGTGGATCGCCACCAGCGCCGTGACGGTGCCGATGGCCAGCCGGTGCAGGGAGGCTCCCTCGCGCGGCCCCTGCGTGCGCACGACCTCGGCGAGCGTGGGGCCGTCGATGAACTCGCTCACGATGTACGGCCGGCCGCCGAACAGCCCCGTCTCGATGACCTGGGCCGTGCAGAACGGTGCCACCCGCCGGGCCATCGCCACCTCGCGGACGAACCGCTCCGACGCCTCGCGGTCGCCCGCCAGGTCGGCGCGCAGGAGCTTGAGCGCGACCTTCGTGCCGTCCGGCGCCGTCGCCAGGTAGACGATGCCCTGCCCGCCCTCGCCCAGGCGTCCGGTCACGGTGTACGCCCCCACGGACGCGGGATCCCCTGGCCTCGGAGCCGCGAGGTCCGGCATGTACTACCCCCACAATATGGCGTCTTTCACGCCATTCTGGTGGGTTTCGCGGCTCCCCGTCACCCGTTCACGGGACCACCTCAGCGTACGCCTGAGACGGCGTCCACGATCGCCTCCGGGGCTTCGAGGGGCACCTGGCGGCCGACGGCCGGCAGGCGTACGAGCTCGGCCGCCAGGTCTTGCGCGAGCCGCTCCTGGCAGGCGTCCCGCTCGCCCGTGCTGATCACGGTGACCGCCACGGCGGGGACCGGCTTCTCCTCCCTGAGCCGGTGCAGGTCGGCCGCCATGTCGCGCCGGGCCAGCCACTCCCCCACGACGGCGGCCGGCACCTTGCCCATGCTGTAGACGCCCGCAGGGTCGGAGCAGCCCGCGAACAGCCGGTGCGCCGGGGGGCCGATCATGCGGGCCAGCGCGGTCGCCCCCCACGTGCCGCCCAGGGCGGGCAGCCACCGGCCCGCGGATCTGGCAAGTGCGAGCGGCCGCCGCTTCCTGGCGCAGGCCGGGGCCACGAGGACCAGCCCCGCCACGCAGAGCGGGTGCAGCCTGGCGAACGCCTCCGCGTGCCAGCAGGCCACGCCGTGGGCGACGACCGTCACCTGCTCGGGGTGGGCGGGGGCCAGCGCGGCCAGCCTGGCGGCCTCGGCGTACAGGG
>NZ_SMKP01000083.1:0-42367 GCF_004349015.1 Nonomuraea diastatica | reverse complement strand
TTCGAGGCCGGCGCGTACGGCGGCGGCGACGTCGGAGGCGGGCAGGTCGGGGACGTCGATGAGGTCACCGAGCGCCAGCAGTTCGGCCTCGAGGTCGTCGTACGGCTCAGGCGAGTTCATTGCCCACCCCCTCCCTCAACCGGGCCAGCCCGCGATGGGTGCTGGACTTGACGGTGCCGACGGGCCAGCCGAGCACCTGCGCGGTCTCCGCCTCGGTCAGTTGTAAGAAATACCGGCAGACGACGGCCTGGCGTTCCCGTTCTGGAAGGTCGCGCACCGCCGCGAGGAGCCGAGCGCGCCGGTCGGCGGCGACGGCGGCACCCTCGGGGTCGTCGGGCGCCGCCGTCTCGGCGGTCGCCCCGAGCCGCAGCTCCAGCTTGGACCTGCGTCCCCGCGACCTGGTCAGGGTGTGCGTCTCGTTGGCGACGATGCGCAGCAACCACGGCCGGAACGGCGCGTCCCTGCGGAAACTCCCCAGGTGCCGGAACGCCTTGATGAACGCCTCCTGCACGACATCCTGCGCTTCGTCGCCCGCGCCCAGCATGACGGCGGTACGGTAGGCGAGCGCGCTGTAGCGCGTGACCAGCGCTTCGTAGGCGGCAAGGTCACCGGTGAGCGAGCGCGCGATCGCCTCGTCGTCGTCCATGACGGGTCAGATTCCATCGCATCCGGGGCGGCGCGCGGAAGGGTGTTTCGCTGTTCAGGTGACCGTGGCCGTTGATCGGGGCATTAGACTCGGGCAATCCATCAGCCCCTAGAAGGAACGGGATTATGTCTTCTGGGTATGACCGTGTAGTACAACCGGCGGCCGGTGACGAGGCCCTGGAGAACCACCTAGGTGGGGACGAGGCCAAGAACTATCGGCAGTACGAGTTCGACATGGTCGCCCCGCATGTCGGGCGTTCGATGCTGGAGATCGGCTCCGGGCTCGGCCACTTCGCCGAGCAGTTCCTGCCGCGGCTCGACCGGCTCGTCGTGAGCGACTTCGACCCCTACTGCGTCGAGCAGCTGGAGAAGCGTTTCGCGGGCCGTGACGAGATCGATGTCCTGCAGTTCGGGCTGCCCACCGACATCCCGCTGGAGAACAAGGTCGACACCGTCGTCATGATGAACGTCCTGGAGCACATCGAGGACGACGCCGAGGCGCTGCGCTCGCTGGCCCGCGTGACGCTGCCGGGCGGGCGGATCGTCATCTGGGTGCCCGGCTACATGCAGCTTTATGGTGACTTCGACCGCAAGGTGGGTCACGTCCAGCGTTACACGCCCAAGACGCTGGGCACCGCGGTCGCCAAGGCCGGGCTCGACGTCGAGGTGCTCAAGCCGATCAACTTCCTGGGTGGCATCGCCTGGTGGGCGGCCGTGCGCCGGGGCGGCGTCGGCTATCCCGACCCCCGCCTGGTCAAGGTCTACGACCGCACGGTGGTCCCGCTGACCCGCTTCATCGAGCGTTTCGTCCGCCCGCCGTTCGGCCAGACGGTGTTGTGCGTCGCGCGGGTGCCCAAGCCCAAGCAGTGACGGCGAGCCCGGCCGCGGGTCGCGGCCGGGCTCGCCCGTCACTTGATGGAGCCGGCGGTCAGCCCGCCGACCACCTTCCGTTCGATCAGCGCGAAGAGGACGATCACGGGGATGGTGGCGATCACGGAACCGCCCGGTTGCCGTCGATGAACGCCGCCTCCTCCAGCTCGCGCGGGATCGAGGCGAAGTACGCGCGTTCAGGTTCTAGACCAGGTGTCAGAGGATTCTTCTCCGGACGTTCCCTCCGCCCTCCGGCGTGCCGATCCACGGCCCTTCGATGGACGGGTCGAGCACGCCCTCCTCCAGGAAGTCGTAGCGGCCGTCGAGCACGTACCCGGCCAGCCGCACGTCATGGTGGTCGCTGTTGTCCCAGAGCCGGGCGAACAGCGAGTCGACGCGGCGTCGCGCCTGGTGGCAGAAGGTGTCGGCAAGTTCGTACGGACGCTGCCCCAGGTCCTTGGAGTCTTCTTCCGCCTTGACACAGGCGGCCGTCATGGCGAACAACTCGGCCCCGATGTCCACGATCCGGCCGAGGAAGGCCTGCTTGTGCTCCAGCCCGCCCTGCCAGCGGGACATGCCGTAGAAGGTGGACCGGGCCAGCTTCCTGCTGGTCCGCTCCACGAAGCGCAGGTGCGCGGAGAGCGGGCCGAAGCCGGCGTACGCGGTGGGCAGGTTGCCGGTACCGGCCACCAGCGTCGGCAGCCACTTGGCGTAGAAGCGGCTGGCCCTGCGCAGGGCCTGGGCACGCTCCTGGCGGGACGCGTCAGGGTTGATCAGCTCGCCGGCGGCCGACAGGTGGGCGTCCACCGCCTCCCGCGTGATCATCAAATGCATGATCTCCGACGAGCCCTCGAAGATGCGGTTGATCCGGGAGTCGCGCAACATCTGCTCGGCGGGCACACCGCGCTCGCCGCGGGCGGCCAGCGACTCCGCGCTCTCGTAGCCGCGCCCGCCCCTCATCTGGACCAGCTCGTCGAGCGCCTGGTACGACAGCTCGGAGGAGAACAGTTTGGCCAGCGCCGCCTCGATCCTGATGTCGTTGCGCTGATCGTCGGCCATGCGGCTGGTGAGCTCGCAGACGGCTTCGAGCGCGTACGCGGTGGCCGCGATGAAGGCGATCTTCGTGGCCACCGCCTCGTGCCTGCCGACCTTGCGCCCCCACTGCACACGCTCGTTGCCCCACTCACGGGCGATCTTGACGGCCCACTTGGTGTTCCCCGCGCACGTCGCGGGCAACGACAGCCGACCGGTGTTCAGCGTGGTGAGCGCGATCTTGAGGCCCTGACCCTCTTTGCCGATCAGGTTCCTGGCAGGCACCCTGACCTGGGAGAACTCGGTGACACCGTTCTCGATGCCGCGCAGGCCCATGAAGCCGTTGCGCCGCCTGACCGTGATGCCCGGCGAGTCGGCCTCGACCACAAACGCGCTGATCTTCTTGCCGGTCCTCGCCATGACCACGAGGAGGTCGGCGACGACGCCATTCGTCGTCCACAGCTTGACGCCGTCGAGCACGTAGTCGTCGCCGTCGCGGACGGCCGTGGTCGACAGGCGGGCCGGGTCGGAGCCGACGTCGGGCTCGGTCAGCAGGAACGCCGAGATTTCGCCCCTGGCGCACCTCGGCAGGAACTCGCGTTTCTGCTCCTCGGTCCCGAACAGCTTCAGGGGCTGCGGCACCCCGATCGACTGGTGCGCCGACAGCAGCGTGGCCAGCGCGGGGCAGTACGAGCCGACGAGCATGAGCGTGCGGCAGTAGTACACGTACGGCAGCCCCAGCCCGCCGTACTCCTTGCCGATCGTCATCCCGAATGCGCCGAGCTCCGCCAGCCCCTTGACCACCTCGTCGGGCACCTGCGCGGTCCGCTCGATGAGCGCGGGGTCGACCTCCGCGTCCAGGAAGCGGCGCATGGCCCGGACGAACTCCTCGCCCCGCCTGGCCGCGTCGCCGGGCAGGGAGGGCACGGGATACACCAGGTCCAGCCGGAAGTCTCCGAGGAAGAGCTGCTTGGCGAAGCTGGGCCGCGTCCACTCCGTCTCGCGCGCCTGCTCGCCGACCTCTCTGGACTCCGCGTACTTGGCGTGCTCGGTCATGGAACCTCCCGGCGTTGGGCCGTCCTGTGGTAGGAGTACTGCCCGCTTGGCGGCGTCTATCGCGCCTTTTCGTAGGACAAACACGCCCGTCGGCGGCGGAACCGCGGCCGTTCGTCGCCACGCCGGCCCGACCGTTCGCACTAGTAACAGGGCTTCAGAGCACGCAATCGTTCGGCCGCCTCCGGCTTCTGTCGAATGCCTGACCGGAACGGCGTGCGACCATCGGGGCATGGACCAACTCGATTCGGCGATCGTACGGCTGCTGCAGACCGACGCGCGGCAGTCCAACAGGGAGCTGGCGCGCAAGCTGGGCATCGCGCCCTCGACGTGCCTGGAGAGGGTCAGGGCGCTCACCCGCCGCGGCGTCATCCGCGGCTACCACGCCGACATCGACCCGGCGGCGCTCAACCGCGGCGTCCAGGCCATGGTGGCGGTGCAGGTGCGGCCGTTGAGCAGGGCGGTGATCAACGCGTTCAAGACGTCGGCCGCCGGCATGCCGGAGGTGCTCAGCGTGTTCGTGCTGGCCGGGGGCGATGACTTCCTGCTGCACGTGGCCGTGCAGGACCTCGACCACCTGCACGCGTTTTTGCTCGACAGCCTGAGCAAGCGCAAGGAGATCGTCGGGTTCCGCACGTCGGTGGTGTACCAGCAGGTGCAGAAGACCATCCCAACCCCGTTGCCTCCACCGTAACGCTCGCACTAATGCAGGAAAAATGCCCGTTTTATATGGATGTGCGTTTCCTTATCCCCCTCTCGGGCACGGGGGGACGATCCGGCCGGGTGCCGGTCACCCCGAGAGGGCAAAGGAGCGCATGCCATGAGTGATAAGGCCAGAGTGGCGTTGGCTCTCGCCGCGGGTTACTACCTCGGCCGGCGTCACAAGCTGCGCATGGCCGCCACGCTCGCCGCGGCGAGCGTCGCCGGCAGATACCGCAAGGGCGACGGCGGGCTGCTGGCGCAGGGAAGCAAGATCCTTGGGTCCTCGCCGGAGATCGATGAGTTGACCAGCCGGCTGCGCGGCCAAGTCATGGACGTCGGCAAGGCGGCCGTCATAGCCGCCGCCACCCGGCAGATCAACTCCCTCACCGAGAAGCTCCAGGAGCGGACCGAATCCCTCCAGCGCGGCGACCAGGCCGAGGACGAGCTTGAGGACGAGCCCCGGGACGAGTACGAGGACGACGAAGAGGTTTCAGAGGACGCGCGGGAAGCCTACGAGCCGGAGGAGGCGCCCGAGCCGCCCCACGCCCGGCATGCCCGTAAGCCGGGCGCCGGTCGCAAGCGTCCTGCGCCCGTGACGAGAACGGCGGGGTGAGAACGATGACGGAGGCGACGAAGGCACAGCCGGTCCGCAAAGCCGCCGGCCAGGCGGGCAAGGCCGTACGCGAAGGTCCTGGCGGGGCGGCGGAGGCGGTCGGCCAGAAGGCGAAGCAGTCCTCCGGCGGGGGCAACCCGGTCAAGTCCGGGCTACGCAAGCTCGGCCAGGCCGCGACGCATTACGCGCTGTCGTCCGTGACGAACAAGGTCGAGGGCGTGACCGGACGGCTCTCCGACTTCGCGGAGGGCGGCGGCGGCAATCTGCTGGGCGCGGTCACCGGCTCCGACACGTCGGTGGGCGGTTCGGCCGTGGCCGGCGCGGCCAAGGGCGCCCTCAAGGGCATGGTCGGCAAGCTGGGCAAGGGCGGCAAGGGCCAGGGCGGCAAGCTCAAGGTCACCAACATCGTCGAGACCATCGACGTCGGCGCCCCGATCCGGGTGGTCTACAACCAGTGGACGCGATTCGGGGACTTTCCAAGCTTCATGAAGAAGGTCGAGGCGGTCAACCAGGAGTCCGACGAGAAGCTCACCTGGAAGGCGCAGATCCTCTGGTCGCACCGCGAGTGGAAGTCCACGATCCGCGAACAGGTGCCGGACGAGCGCATCATCTGGCGCTCGGAGGGCGCGAAGGGGTACGTCGACGGCGCCGTGAGCTTCCACGAGCTCACCCCCGACCTCACCCGGATCATGGTCACTCTCGAATACCACCCTCAGGGGTTCTTCGAGGGCACCGGCAACCTCTGGCGGGCGCAGGGCCGTCGCGTACGGCTGGAGCTCAAGCACTTCGTCCGGCATGTCATGACGCAGGTCATGCTGCACCCGGACGAGATCGTCGAGGGGGGCTGGCGCGGCGAGATCCGCGACGGCGAGGTGGTCAAGGACCACGACACGGCCGTCCAGGAAGAGCAGGAGTCCGCCGGCGAGCAGGCGGAGGAAGAGCCCGGGAAGGGCGAGCCCGAGGACGAGTACGAGGAGGAAGAAGAAGAGGAGCCCGAGGAAAAACCCGGAAAGGGCGAACCCGAAGACGAGTACGAGGAGGAAGAAGAAGAGGAGCCCGAGGAAGAGGAGCGCCCCCGCCCCCGGCGGGCTCCGGTACGGCGCAGGATGGCGAGCCGCAGCGGAGGCTGAGCCGTCCCCCATCCGAGAACCGCAAGGAGCCGCGATATGACAGTGCAGCCGGCCGGCGGGGTGGCGCAACGCCCCACCGCGACGGGCCTCGCCGACGTGATCGACAGCATCCTGGACAAAGGGCTGGTCATCGACGCCTACGTCAGGGTGTCGCTTGTCGGCATCGAGTTGTTGACCATCGACGCGCGAATCGTCGTGGCCAGCGTCGACACCTATCTACGCTACGCCGAGGCGGTGAACCGGCTTGACCTGTCGGAGTCCGGCGGCCAGGGATTGCCCGAGCTGATGCAGAACATGAAGCAGGGCATGGTCGCCGACAAGGGCAAGGACGCGGTCGAGGGCGTGCTCGAATCCGCGGCAGACAAGCTCGAAGGCCTGGTCGGGGGACCGGAGGACGATCAGGAACGGCAACCCTCCCGGCGGCGGAAGGATGGTGGCTGACATGGCGGCATCCGAGGCGGCCGAACGGCGGAAGGCGTCAGGAGAGGGGCGGAAGAGCGAGGCGCGCGTCGGCACGTACGTCTACGGCATCGTCCCGGCGGACGTGGAGGTGTCCGACGACGCCGGCGGTGGCGTCGGCGGCCCGTCGGCGAAGGTGACGGTGGTCCGGCATGACGACATCGCCGCGCTGGTCAGCGAGCTGCGGCTGGATCGGCCACTGGGCACGCCCGACGATCTCATGGCCCACGAGGGGCTGCTGGACGCCACCGCCGCCGAGGTGCCGGTGCTGCCCGTACGTTTCGGCGCGGTCGTGACGAACCCGGAGGCGGTCGTGGAAGAGCTGCTCGCGCCGTACCACGACGAGTTCCACGCGGCGCTCGACGAGCTGGAGGGCCGGGCCGAGTACGTCATCAAGGGCCGCTACGTCGAGCAGGCAGTGCTCACCGAGATCATGGAGGAGCGCCCTGACCTGGCCGAGCTGCGTGAGCAGATCAAGGACCAGCCCGAGGAGGCGACCAGGGACACGCGGATCCAGATCGGCGAGATCGTCGATCAGGCCGTCAACGCCAAGCGGGAGGCCGACACGCAGGCGGCGCTCGACGCGGTCACCCCCGTCGCCACGCTCACCTCGCTGCGCGACCCCAGCCACGAGTTGGACGCCGTGCACCTCGCCGTCCTCGTCGAGACGGCGCGGGAGAACGAGCTGGAGCAGGTGGTGGACAAGATCGGGGAGCGCTGGGCGGGCCGGGTCGAGCTGCGCGTGCTCGGGCCGCTGGCCGCGTACGACTTCATCGTGGCGCGGGGCACCGGTGGCGGCTGATGGGGCTGATCAGCTCGTTGTTCACCTGGCCGCTCGCGCCGATGCGCGGGGTGATCAGGCTGGGTGAGCTGATCCAGGAGCAGGTCGAGCGGGAGCTGCACGATCCGGCGGTGGTGCGGCGGGAGCTGGAAACGATCGAGGAGGCCAGGAACGAGGGCCGCATGTCGGAGGAGGAGACCGCCCAGGCCATGGAGGAGATCCTCGCCAGGCTGACCGGCCCACCCGGGGAAGAAGGGAGGTGATCGTGTGCCTGCCCAGCGAAGGGTCCGCGCACGACGCCCTGCCGAGCAGGACGCCGAGCCTCAGGAGCCCGCCGAGGACCAGCAGGCCGAGGACGAGGTGCCGCCGGCCCGCTCTCGTGCGAGGGGCCCGTCGGCCGCCGGCGCCGGCGCGGCGGGGCTGCGCCACATCGTCGAGCTGACCGGCCGGGAGTCCGAGGGGATCACGCTGGTGAAGCCGGAAGGTGACGGCTGGGTGGTGGGCGTCGAAGTCGTGGAGGACCGCCGCATCCCGTCCTCGGGCGACGTGCTCGCGCTCTACCAGACCGAACTGGACGCGGATGGCGAGCTCCGCTCGTACCGGAGGCTGCGCCGCTATCGGCGGGGCAGCGGCGACCAGGGGGAGAGCGGATCATGATGGAACCGGCACGCCCGGCGGGACGCACCTACCCGTCCTCGACCGGCGGCGGGCGGGAGCCGGCCAACCTGGGCGACATCCTGGAGCGGGTGCTCGACAGAGGTGTGATCATCGCGGGCGACATCCGGGTCAACCTCCTCGACATCGAACTGCTGACGATCAAGCTGCGGCTGGTCGTCGCCTCGGTCGACACCGCCAAGGAGATGGGCATCGACTGGTGGGAGCACGACCCCTGGCTGACCGGGAAGGACCACGGCCTGGAGGAGGAGAACCGCCGGCTGCGCAGGAGGCTCGCGGCGCTGGAGAAGGGCCGCTCTGCCCCGCCCGCCATCGAGGGGCACGTCGAGGAGGACGAAGACGTCGAGCCCGCGCCGCGGCGCCGCGCCGGAAGGAGGCGAGATGACGGCTGACGCAGGCACGTACCTGTACGTGGTCGCGCGCGACTCCGGCGCCCCCTCCCCCGAAGGCCTGGCGGGGGTGGCGGGCACGCCGCTGCGGGCGATCGCCCGCAGCGGGCTGGTCGCATACGTGAGCACAGTGCCGCTGGCCGAGTTCGGGGAGGAGCCGCTCCAGCGGTCCATGGAGGACCTGGACTGGCTCGACGCGACCGCCAGGGCGCACCACCGCGTGGTCGAGGCGGTGGCGGTGGCGGTGCCCGCCGTACCCGTGCGGCTGGTCACCGTCTACAGCGGCGACGAGCAGGTCTCCGGCCTGCTGGAGGACCGGCACGACGACTTCTGCCAGGCGCTCGACCGCATCACCGGCCGTCAGGAGTGGGGCGTGAAGGTGTACGCCGACCCGGCGGAACGGGTTGAGCCCGACGCCGCGCAGGAGGGTGGTGGCGGCGCGTCCGGTCCCGGAGCGGCGTACCTGCGCAAACGCCAGGCGGGGCTGCGCAGCAGGGAGGAGGCGTGGCGGCGGGCGAGCGCCCGGGCCGAGCGGGTCCACGACCGGCTGGCCTCCGTCGCGGTCGCCGGCCGCCGCCACCGGGCCCAGGACCCGCAGCTCTCCGGGCGCAAGGAGTGGATGATCCTCAACGGCGCCTACCTCGTCGACGAGGAACGGCACGCGGAGTTCGTCCGGACGGTGGACGAGTTGCGCGGCGAGGGCGGGGAGCTGGAGCTGACCGGCCCGTGGGCGCCGTACTCGTTCGCCGCGCTGGACGAAGGCGGTGAGCCATGACGTACCCGGAGCCTCGTGGCGCCATGCTCGCCGAGGAGGGCCGGCTGCCCGCCGAGCGGGTGGCGCTGGTCGACCTGCTCGACCGGCTGCTCGCCGGCGGCGTCGTGGTGAGCGGCGACCTCGTCCTGTCGATCGCCGACATCGACCTCGTACGCATCTCCATCCACGCACTGATCACCTCGATCCGCGATGACGAGTGACCCCGGCGAGCCCGCGCGCCAGGCCAGGAAGCCGCGGCTGCGGATCGACACCGACGCGGAGGCGGTGGAGCGTGACCTGTCCCGGCTCGTGCTCACGCTGGTCGAGCTGCTGCGCCAGCTCGTCGAGCGGCAGTCCGTACGGAGGATGGAGCAGGGCGACCTGTCCGACGAGCAGATCGAGCAACTCGGCATGACGCTGATGCGGCTGGAGGAGGCCATGGAGGAGCTCTGCGAGCGGTTCGACCTGTCGCCGTCGGACCTGAACCTCGACCTGGGCCCCCTCGGCAGCCTCCTCCCGAAGGACTAGTCACCCACCTCAGACACCTTCAAGCCAGTATTTTTGCAATCTGGCGACGGCGTCCTCCTTCGTCATAGTCGCGACGTCGGTCTCGGCCAGACCCACCCTGGAAATGAGCAGGTGAACAACCTCGGCGGGCAAGGCGTTCGAGGGCGGCTCGGGTTGTCCGCGATCAGGAACGACACCACGTTGGACGCAGGCCCAGAACGTCGGCTCATCCACCTGCAACTGGTCACGGAGGATGTGACGCCAGATGCTCTGGCCGTAGGAGCTTCCATCCACCGGATGGGAAATCGGCGTGCGCAAGATCCGGCCATCAGCAAGATCTAGTTCGTAGGTGACGTGATGGGTCGCCGTTCGTCCGCGAGCGTTTCGTACGAGACGCCAGCCCTCGATCTGACAGAACCGATCGTGGTGCTCCCGAGTGGGTTGGGGCCAGGTCACCGGCCCTTCCCCACCAGCCATTCACGCAACTGGTCGTCATCACTGAGGCTGATCAACTGCACAAGCCCCCAGTTCTCACGATGGTTCGGCGTATCCAGCAGGTGGTCCTGCCAGTCGTCGGCGTATTCGCGCAACGCATCGATCATCTCCGTTACGGCCTCATCGAAGGTCCGGCCATCCGCCGCTACCGGCAGCCCTGGGATGAAGATCGACCAGCCACCGGCCTCTGGCACTGTCTGGGCACCGGACGGAGTGACCGCAGCGAGATAGTGGCGCAGTCTCTCGACGTCCACGAGCGCGGTTGTGGTCGCTTCACGGCGCACCGTCGCCACACGCCCGCCTTCAGCCGCGTCCAGGAGCGTTTTGAGATGGGCACGAGCCTCTGTATAGCTGTCGAAATGAACGGCGCTCACGCGCGACACCTCCCATGAGCAGGTCTTCATGATGCCTCATAGCAAGAAGTACGTCACGTACTCACCGGCCCTGTCGAGGGACGGATTATTCGGTTGCGCGGCCTCTCACTGACCTCGTAGCGTCTTCGCCATGCGCCTTTACCTGTAGTTCGCCGGGCCTCAGCGCCCGTGCTCAGCCAGCCAAGACCGCCAGTCCGTCCAGACGCGGCAGCTGAGCTTGCCGACCGGCCTATGAGCCGCGTCGAGAGTTACGTAAAGGAGCTGTCTCATGCGAGTTCGCGCAAGCAACAAGAAGAAGCGACCCCAGCTGCCCACGCCCCGGCAGATGCCGAAGATGCCGCAGCGCCCGATCGCGCCGCCGAGACGCATCCCGCCCAAGGGCCGCTGACCAAGGACAACTACCAGGGATGGTAGTGAAAAGCGAGCGCCGCCTCCCCCGTACGCCTGGAGGCGGCGCTCGCACCCTTCCTGCTCAGAGCCTTTCGATGATGGTGACGTTGGCCTGGCCGCCGCCCTCGCACATCGTCTGCAGCCCGTAGCGGCCGCCCGTGCGCTCCAGCTCGTACAGGAGCTTGGTCATGAGGATCGCCCCCGTGCCGCCCAGCGGGTGGCCGAGCGCGATGGCGCCCCCGTTGGGGTTGACCTTGGCCGGGTCGGCGTCGAGTTCTTTCATCCACGCCAGCGGCACCGGCGCGAACGCCTCGTTGATCTCAACGACGTCGATGTCGCCCATCGACATGCCGGCCTTCTTCAGTGCCCGCTGCGTGGCGGGGATCGGCGCGGTCAGCATGTAGACCGGGTCGTCGCCCATGAGCGCGAGCTGGTGGATGCGGGCGCGCGGGGTCAGGCCGTGCTCCCTGACCGCCTGCTCGGAGGCGATCAGCACCGCGCCCGAGCCGTCGGAGATCTGCGAGGAGGTGGCGGCGGTGATCTGGCCGCCCTCCTTCAGCGTCTTCAGCCCGGCCATCTTCTCCAGCGTGGTGTCGGCCCGCGGGCCCTCGTCGTCCTCAACGCCGTTGACGGGGGCGATCTGGTCCTTGAAGTGGCCGTTGGCGATGGCCTTGGCGGCGCGCTGGTGCGACTCGAACGCGTACTGCTCCAGGACCTCGCGCGTGTAGCCCCACTTCTCGCACATCAGCTCCGCGCCGCGGAACTGCGAGATCTCCTGCTTGCCGTAGCGCTCGACCCACATCTCGCCGAACGGGAACGGCATGCCCTTCTCGAGCGCGGCCGTGATCGAGGAGCCCATGGGCACGATGCTCATCGACTCGACACCGGCCGCCACGACCAGGTCCTGGGTGCCCGAGAGGACACCCTGGGCGGCGAAGTGGATCGACTGCTGCGAGGAGCCGCACTGCCGGTCGATCGTGACTCCGGCGGTGGTCTCCGGCAGGCCCGCCGACAGCCAGGCGTTGCGCGCGATGTCCATGCTCTGGGGGCCGAACTGCATGACACACCCCATGATGACGTCCTCGACCGCCGCGGGGTCGACGCCGGTGCGCTCGATCAGCGCCTTCAGTGTGTGCGCGGCCAGGTCAGTGGGGTGGACGGTGGACAGGCCGCCCTTCTTCTTGCCGACCGGGGTGCGAACCGCCCCGACGATGTACGCCTCTGCCACAGTGCCTCCTGGAAACCGAGCAATATTCGGTTACTAGGTGCACACTACAACAGAACGACGTTCTAGGGTCATTCCGAGGGTGGTACGAGGTCCTCCGCTGCGTCGATCCTGAACCGCCACCGGTCGACGGCCAGCCCGTTGAGCGCCTCGGACAGCTCAAGGGCGAGCGCGCCCAGCTCCTCCGGCTTCCCGCCGCGCAGCTCGATCGCCGTCAGCTCGGTGGCGAACGGCAGCAGCTCTGCAGCCGCCGGCGGGCCGCCCTTCTGCGGCACCAGCACGGCCTTGATGTCGCCCGCCGCGAACGTGAACTCCTCGTCCTCCTGCTCCAGGAACGGGGCCAGCTCCTCGGGCGTCGGGCGTACCGGAAGGATGACGGCGGGACCGCCCTCCGCCCCGTCGGCCGGATCGTTCACCTCGCCCCGGCACACCGCCAGCCCCTTCAGCCGGAAGGCCAGACCCTCGGCGAGATAGCGGTCGAAGAAGTCGAGCGGCAACGGGCCCTCGGCGGCCACCCGCACCGCCCACGCCTTCTCCAGCTCACCGCCCGTCAGCTCGCCCGCCGCCTCGACCGGCGCGCACACCCGCACGTCGGTCGCCACGATGTCGTCGCCGTCCTTCCGCGCGCCGGGATCGGCCAGCTGGACGATGCGCAGCAGCTCCGCCGGATCCGGCTTCGCCGGCAGCACCGCCGTGGGGCCTGTACGCAGTCGTCGCTTCGCCATCCAGCCCATGCCCAGCCTCCGCGCTCAGCTTCGATAGGAGCTCGTCATCGTCGCGTAGACGATGACGTTGTCGGTGTAGTGCCCGGTGCGACGATCATAGGTGCCGCCGCACGTGATCAGGTGCAGTTGGGCGTTCTCCTGGCTGCCGTAGACGCGCTGAGTCGGGAACGTCTTCTTGCTGGCCTGCTCCACGCCGCCGACCGTGAACACCGCCGTGGTCTTGTCCTGACGCTTGACCTCGATGGTGTCGCCGTGCTTGAGCTCCGGCAACCGGTTGAACACCGCAGGGCTCGTCTTGGTGTCCTTGTGCCCCAGCAGGACGGCCGGTCCCGCCTCACCCGGCGTCGACATGTTCCGGTACCACCCGACCAGGTTGGCGTTGTTCGCCGGCGGGACCTGGATCGTGCCGTTCTTGGCCAGGCCCACCGACCTGATCGGCGCGTTGACCCCCAGCCGCTTGATCACGAGCCGCATGGGGGTGGACGGCAGCATGGGCGGCGCCGGGTTGATCTGCGGCAGAGGCGGCGGCACGTCGGGCCCGCCCTGGAACAACGCCTGCTCGGGTTGCCCCGACGGCTTGGGCTGCGCCTCCAGGGCCAGGGCGTCGCGATTGCTGGCCAGGCCATACTCGTCGGGCGACCTGAAGACGATCAGCAGCCCGGCCACCACGGTCACCACACCGGCGATGGCCGCCACGATCAGCACGGTCCTGAGCGCCACGCCCCCTTTGTCCTCAGGCGGCGGTACGGGAGCGCCGCCACCGTACGGGTAGTAGCCGGACATCCCCGTCAGCCCCGGGCGGCGTTACGGCGACGCATGAGGAGCCCGCCCCCGGCCGCGGCGACAATCAGGGCGCCACCGGTGAGGATGAACAGCCGGCCGTCAGGACCCATCGTCCCACCCGCGCCCGTGTCAGCCCCGGCCTTGGGAGTCTGGGACTTCCTGGTGGGCTCGGACTCCGACGACGGCGTGACGGTAACCGTGTGGGTGCTGGTCCTCGTGGGCCTGGGGCTGGAAGGAGTCGGGGTCGGCGATTTCGTTGGGGTAGTCGTGGGGCTGTTGGTCGGAGTGCCGGTGGCGGTGCCGACGACCAGGTTCACCGAAGGACCGCCGGAGGTCGGCGGCCGGCATTCATACCAGGTAGTGCCGTTGACCTGGACATTGAAGGCCCCGCCCCGAAGGGCGACGGTTCCTGTCGCGGTCGGTCTGACCACCATGGTCATGGTCGGCAGCGGCATGGTGGCGCTGGGCGTCACGGTCGTCTGCGCCTGCTGCGTGATGGCGCCGGAGGCGGTGATCGAAGTGGAAGGAAGCGGCGATCCGCTGGGACTGACGGCACCCACAGCACCAACCGTGCTGTTCGGCGTGATCGTCGCGGTTGCCCGCAGCTGACGCTCCGTCGCCGCCGGCTGCTTCACATCCCAGGTGACCGTCACCGTGGCATTGGGGGTAATGGTGCCGGCCGGGGTCTTCAGCTCCATTTGGAAGGGGACACTCGTGTTCGGCGCGCCCGACGGGCCGCAGGTGTAGGTCACCTCCACCGGAGCCGCCATCGCGGCCACCATGGGTATCGCTCCGAAGATCCCTGCGCCTAGAACGGCCATAGCGGATGTCTTGAGGGCGAGGCGGCGCCGCGCCTTGGACGTCAGCACTTCCAGCTCCATTTCAGCGCAGTATCAACAGTTGTGCCAGAATTCCAGCCGTTGGTCACGGTTAGGTTGAGATCTTACGAACTGTCCCTGTCAACTTCCCCGTAAACCGAAAAATCGGGTCCTCCAACCACCCGGGTCATCCCTTCTTCTTCGACAACGTCGCGTACACGATGATGTTGTCCGTGTAGTGGTGGGTCGTCTTGTTGTAGACCCCGCCACACGTGATGAGCCGGATCTGGGAGTTGGTGGTGTTCCCGTACACCCGCTTGGTCGGAAACGTGATCTTGCTGGCCTGCTCGATCCCGCTGACCGTGAAACGGGTGACCTTGCCGTCCGAGCGGTACACGTAGATCCGGTCGCCCTTGACCAGTTCGCGCAGGCGGTCGAAGACGGCGGGGCCCCTGCGGGTGCTCACGTGGCCGTTGATGATCGAGGGTCCGAGCTCGCCGGGCAGGGGTGAGTGGCGGTACCAGCCGGTCAGGCCCGCCTTGCTCAGCGGCGGCGTGCCGAGTTTGCCCTTCTTGTCCAGGGTGACGGACCGGATCGAGGCGTTGACCTTGATCTTGGGGATCTTGATGCGGGTCGGCCGTACCTTGGTGGTGGTGGTCTTCTTCTCGGCCTTCGGGATGGCGGGCACCACCGGTGCGGCGGCCAGCGGGGGCGGCGCGTCCAGGCGGGCCGGCGTCAGGGGCACGTCCTTGCCCCCGGGCCCCACGGTGGCAGGCAGCACGAACGCGCCCGCGTTCCCCATCGGCGCCTTCGTCGGGACCTTCGTCGGCGTCTCCTGCGCGGCGACCGGCGCCGCGAGCGGCCCCGATCCGTCGTCCACGGGCGGCGCCAGCGAGAGCAGCGTCACCATGACGATGCCGACCCCGCCGAGTGAGCCGGCGATCAGCAGGCCGGGCAGCGCGCGCTGCATCGGCGTCCGCTCCTCGGTCATCGGCGCGCCCCTCCCGCGTGCACGGCCCTGCGCCTGCGCAGCAGCACGCCGCCACCGACGCTTCCCGCCATCAGCACGGCTCCGCTGGTCATGAGCCCGAGCGGCGGACCTTCGCCGGTCACCGGCGCCTCGCCGCTGTCCACACCACCCTTGGGCGTCTTGGGCACCTGCGCCCGGTAGTACCGGGTCGCGGTCGGGCTGGAGCTGCTCTTCGGCGTGGACGAGCTCGAACTGGAACCCGTGGGAACCACGGCCACGTGATCCCCGCCGATGGAGTCGCCCCCTGGAGGCGTGCTGTCCTCGTCGGTCGGCTCGTCGCTCGGGTCGTCCGTCGGGTCCTCCGTGGGCGGGTCCGATGGGTCCTCCGTCGGGCCGGGCACGGTGACGTCGATGGCCCCGGGGTCACCCTGGATCTCGCACGTGGCCTGGTCGTGGGCCGGCGGCTCGGTGACGTCGCTGACCGTCACCCTGAACGCGTCGACGTAGGCGACCTTCGCCTCGGTGTTGACGATCTCCAGAGTGTGCGGCCCGTAGGCGAGCTGCGGCGACTCCCAGAGGACCTCCTTGGACGCGGTGCCCGTCATCGGGGTCCCGCTGCCGTCCTTGCCCGGCTCGACCAGCGAGTCGGTGACGGGCTTGCCGTCGAGGAGCACCCTGATCTTGCCGAGGTCGCGCTCGCGCCTGCCGATGTAGGCGACGTTCGTGCCGGTGAACTCGAGCCTGGCTTTGGCGTCTTGCGCTCTAGTCCTGTGCAGGTCGTAGAGGTGGTCGCCGAACTCCTCCGCGGTGGTGATCCGCCTCCAGCCGCCCTCGTACGTGATGTTCGACGTGTCGTTGTTGTTGACCATCACCTCGCCCTCGGCGGGCGTGAACCTGACGGTCAGGGCGCCGGGCTTGAAGCGGACGGTCCCGGAACGCCCGATGGATCCCTGGTCGGACAGCCCTTCAGGCAGTTCGAGGAACTCGCCCGGCACCAGCTCGCCCTGCTCCTGGCCGCCCCTCGGCCGTAACTGGCCGACCCAGGCACCGCTGATGTCCACGACGCCCTCCAGGTCGAGGGAGGAGCCCGCAGGGAAGAACCCGGGCGAGCCGAACCTCTGCGGGCCCTCGTACGAGATGCCCCAGCGCACGTTCATCAGCCCGCCGGCCTCGATCTGCGGCGTGATCGTGGCCTCGATGTCGACTCCGGCGCCGGCGATCCCGCCGATGCACGTGTAGGTGGCCACCAGCGAGGTCTCGGCCTGACCGGGGATGGAGGAGGTCACGACGAACACGGTGGAAGCGGCCGCGCCCACCGATGCGGCGATCAACGCCTTGCGCCATCGACTCACGGGAGACTCTCCGATCAGCCACAAATACGCCGACGGTAGATCTTAGAGTCGAAAACACCCGCTCTACATACCGAACCCACCTTCTCCGACCACTTGTGATGAACCCGTGTCCACGGCTCCCGCCGCGCCAGGAAAGGGAGTATACCTCCCAGTAACAGAACCCTATTCCGGAGGCGACCGATGCAGCGAGACCTCTTCGACGAGGAGCACCTCCTCTTCCGTGAGACCGTGCGCGCGTTCATGGCTCGCGAGGTCGTGCCGCACCACGC
Source organism: Nonomuraea diastatica (assembly GCF_004349015.1). NCBI lineage: Bacteria > Bacillati > Actinomycetota > Actinomycetes > Streptosporangiales > Streptosporangiaceae > Nonomuraea > Nonomuraea diastatica. The sequence continues at coordinate 25,356 of NZ_SMKP01000083.1, read as the reverse complement.
TCAATGGGAGAAGGACGGCGTGGTCCCCCGCGAGGTCTGGAAGAAGGCCGGCGAGCTCGGCATGTTCGGCTTCTCGGTGCCGGAGGAGCACGGCGGCTCCGGGATCAGGGACTTCCGCTACAATGCGGTGATCGTCGAGGAGCTCATGAGGAACAACGCCACCGGGCTCGGCTTCTCGCTGCACAACGACGTCGTGGCGCCGTACCTGGTGGATCTGACCGACGACGAGCAGCGGCGGCGGTGGCTGCCCGGCTTCGTGAGCGGCGAGCTGATCACCGCCATCGCGATGAGCGAGCCCGGCGCGGGCAGCGACCTGCAGGGCATCAGGACCACGGCCATCCGCGAGGGTGACCACTACGTCGTCAACGGGCAGAAGACGTTCATCACCAACGGCATCAACGCCGACCTCGTGGTCGTGGTGGCCACGAGCGACCCCGAGGCCGGGGCCAGGGGCACCACTCTGGTCGTCGTGGAACGGGGGATGGAGGGGTTCGAGCGCGGCCGCAACCTCGACAAGATCGGCATGAAGGCCCAGGACACCGCCGAGCTCTTCTTCGACAACGTACGCGTTCCCGTCGCCAACCGCCTCGGGCCGAACGACGGCGAGGGCTTCGTCCAGCTCATGAACAACCTGCCGCAGGAGCGCCTGTCGATCGCCGTGGCGGCGGTGGCCGCGGCGGAGGGCGTACTGGAGCAGACCATCGAATACTGCAGGACCCGCCAGGCGTTCGGGCGGAGCATCGGGTCGTTCCAGAACACCAGGTTCGTCCTCGCCGAGCTGGCCACCGAGACGGAGATCGCCCGCCATTACGTCGACCAGTGCATCCGTGCGCTCAACGCCGGGCAGCTCACCGCAGTCGACGCCGCCAAGGCCAAGTGGTGGACCACCGAGGTGCAGACCAAGGTCATCGACCGGTGTCTCCAGCTTCACGGCGGCTACGGCTACATGACGGAATATCCCGTCGCCAAGGCCTGGATGGACAGCCGGGTCCAGACCATCTACGGCGGCACCACCGAGATCATGAAGGAGATCATCGGCCGCTCCTTCGGATTCTGACCTGTCACCGCGCGGGAAGCCCGTCCACGCCGCATACTGGACCGCATGGACGGCGGCCTGATCCTCCTGGTCTTTCTGGCGCTGCTGGTCGCGTGGGGCCTCAACCGCGTGCGCCGGGCGTTCCGTCTGGGGCCGGTGGGCTATGCCGGTGTGATGATCGTGTTCATCATCGCCATGCTGCTCGTCTGGGGCCAGACCAAGGTGTAGTTCGCTAACCCTCCAGGATGACGCGGGTTACGAGGTCGGGGTCGTCGCTCATCGGCACGTGGCCGCACCCCTTCAGCAGCTTGACCCGCTGCCCCGACCAGCGTGCCGCGCGCACCGCCTGGCGGCGCAGCAGGAGCCGGTCGTGCTCGCCCCACGCGATCGAGATGGGCGACTTCGGCGGCGCGGGCGGCATCAGCCCGGAGAACGACTCCAGCGTCTCGTCGAAGCCGCTCGCCCGGCCCAGCGCCTGCGTGGCCGCGATCAGCGCCGTCGGCGACAGCCTGGACGGGTGGGCGACCAGCACTCCGGCCGACACGGCCCGCAACATCGGGTTCTCCGCCGTCCTGACGACCTGCCCCTGCGGCATCGCCCTGGCCGAGGCTCGCAGCGCACGCAGCACCGACTGGCAGTAGACCAGCTCAGAGCGCGACCAGAAACCCGCCGGCGACAGCGCGGTGGCCGTGCGTACGACGCCTCGCGCGGCCAGCTCGAGCGCGATGTAGCCGCCGAGCGAATTGCCCGCCACGTGCGGCTCGCGCACGCCGAGCAGCGCGCAGAACGACTCGACCGCGTCGGCCAGCGACTCGGCGGTGTAGGGGATGCCCTCGGGCAGCCCCGGCGAGGCGCCGAAGCCCGGCAGGTCGAGCGCGATCACCGTGCGGGCGGCGGCCAGCCCGTCGATCACCGGCGTCCACGCCTGCCAGTGGTGACCGATGCCGTGGATGAGGATCAGCGGCGCGCCGGCGCCCCGTCGTTCGAAGGCCAGCTCCATCCGCCCAGTGAATCACTCACCTGCTGCGTGTGGGAATCTCGAACCAGACGGCTTTGCCTTCCCTGGTAGGTCGCGACCCCCAGCGTCTGGCCAGCTGATCGACCAGGTAAAGGCCGCGCCCGCCCTCGTCGTTCTCGCCCGCGCTGCGGATGCGGGGCAGGCGGAGGTCCTGGTCGAACACCTCGACCCAGACCGACTCCTCGCCCCTGCGCAGCCGCAGCGTGAACTCCTTGTCGCCGACCACCTCGTCATCGAGGCCCGGCACGTCCCACGACTCCTCGAACGGCAGCGGCGGGCCCTCCACGACCAGCTCCCTGCGGGGCACACTGGAGGTGGCGGCGTGCAGCACGACGTTGGTCACGACCTCGGAGACGAGCAGACAGGCCAGCTCAGCGCGCTCCTCCGGTACGTTCCAGCCCGCGAACGCCTCCGACGCCATGCGCCGCGCCTCGCCCACCATGATGGGCTGGGCGGGGAACGTGCGCTCCTCGACATCGAGATCGACGTCGCTGGAGCGGACCACGAGGATCGCCATGTCGTCGTCGATCTCGCCGGGCACCGCGACCGTGGCGACGTCGGCGATGCGCTCGGCCTCGGCTCCGGACATCTTGGTCAGCGCCTCGCAGAGCACCCCGAGCGTCTCTTCCTCGCTCGGCGGACGCCCGTCGCGGCCGGGCCGGCGGTCGACGAGGCCGTCGGTGTAGAGGAGCAGCGCCGCGCCCGGCGGGAGCGTGCGGGTCTCCTCCTTGTAGACCAGGTCGGCGTGCAGGCCCTTGGCGCGCACCCCGAGCGGCTGGCCGACCTCCTCGATGTCGAGCTCCACGCACTGGCCGTCCACGAGCAGCAGCGGCGGCGCGTGGCCGGCGTTGGCGAAGGACAGCTGGCGCGACCAGGCGTCGTAGACGAGGTATTGGCAGGTCACGATGGGCGGGATGCTGATGTCGGCGCCGTTGTCGTCCTGCTCGGGCGTGGCGATGATGCGGGTCCACTCGTCGAGCCTGGCCAGGATGTCGGCGGGCGACTTGTCGTCTTGCGCGAACGCCCGCAGGGCGGCCCTGAGCTGCCCCATGACGGCCGCCGCCTTGGCGCCCCTGCCCTCGACGTCGCCGATCACGATGCCGACGCGGCCGGCCGACAGCGGGATCACGTCGTACCAGTCACCGCCCACCTGGGTCTGGATGCCCTGCCCGTGGGAGGCCAGCGGGGCGGCGGGGTAGTAGCGCACCGCGATCTGCAGGCCGTCGAGCTGCGGCAGCGCCCTGGGCAGCAGGTGTTTCTGGAACGACTCCGCGGTGTGGCGCTCCTCCTCGAACAGCAGCGCGTTGTCGATCGCGAGCGCGACCCTGGTGGCGATGGCGCCCACGAAGTCACGGTCGAAGGCGTCGTAGTGAGGGCTGCGCCGGTCGGTCAGGTTGGACAGGCCGAGGTACATCAGCCCCAGCGTCTCGCCGCGCACCAGCAGAGGGGCGACGATGGCCGAGGTCATGCCGATCTCGCCGCACAGCCGCGCGCTGCTCTCGGTGGGGGCGGGGAAACTGCTGTTGGAGAAGTCTTCGACCAGGATGGTCTCCTGGCGGCGCAGTGCGGTGTCGGCGTAGTGGCCGGAGGGGTAGCGGATCTCCGCGCCCACCGGCTTCCATGTGCCCAACGGGGGCGCCCACCCCTGCACGTGCTGCGAGACCCGGCGGACGAGCCGATCGCCCTCTGTCAACTCGATGAAGCAGTGGTCGGCGAACTGCGGGACCAGCATCTCGGCCACGCGCTTGAGCGTCTCTTCGACGTAGAGGGAGCCGGCCAGCCGCTCGCCGATGCGCTCCAGCAGCCCGAACCGGTCCTTCTCGCGCTCGTTGCTGCGCAGCGCCTCGCGGGCGAGGATGACGATGCCCGTCACCGAGCCCGAGTCGTGGCGCAGCGGCACGGCCTGGGCGCGGACGTAGACGATGGTGCCGTCGCCGCGCCGGACGTCGAACGTGCCCTCCCACACGCCGCCCTTGAGCACGTGCTTGGCCAGCTCGATGGCGAGCGGGTGGTCCTTCTCCATGATCCCGAGGGACAGGACGGAGATGTCACGCGCCGACGTCGCGACCGTGTGGCCGAAGAGTCTTTCGGCGAACGGGTTCCAGTAGAGCAAGTTGCTGAAACGGTCGGTGACGACCACCGCCATCTCAGCATGGTCGAGCACGGACCCGGCGCCAAGGTGATCAGCCGTTTCCTGTGACAGATCCCCCCATCGCTTCATCCGGCGACCACTCCTCGGGGTGGCGTGTCTGCAAAGCGGACCACGGGCGCTCCTGCAACAGTCTTGGCCAGGGGAGAGTGGAGGGCCTCCCAGATGGGATTCAACCAAGCAGCCGCGCGCGCGTCAGCGCTTGGAGACAAAAACGTGCGCGGCGACATCACGCGGAAGCTCCGCGGGAGTGTCGTCACTGTCACCGTCACCTGTCACCCGCACACCATCGTCGCTCGCCGCGAGCGTCACCTCGCGTCCGGGTTGTATCCCAACTTGCTTGAGTTTAAGCATCACAGCGGGATCGCTTTGCACTTGTTCGCTAATTCGGCGGATGACGACGGGCGTCTCCCTGGCCCCCGCCACATCGCACATCGTGGTCAGCGCGCTGTCACCGGACTCGGCCGCCTCTCTGGCGCCCAGCTCGGCGAGCCCGGGGATGGGGTTGCCGTGCGGGCAGACGGTGGGATTGTCGAGCAACGTCACCAGACGCGACTCCACGGACTCCGACATGACGTGCTCCCAGCGGCACGCCTCGATGTGCACCTCTTCCCACGGGAGCCCGATCACCTGGGTGAGCAGGCACTCCGCGAGGCGGTGCTTGCGCATCACCCGGGTGGCCAGCGTGCGCCCCAGCTCGGTCATGGACAGGTGCCGGTCGCCCTCGACGCGGACGAGGCCGTCACGCTCCATGCGCGCGACGGTCTGGCTCACGGTGGGGCCGCTCTGCTGGAGGCGCTCCGCGATGCGAGCGCGGAGCGGGACGATGCCCTCCTCCTCGAGCTCGTAAATCGTGCGGAGATACATCTCCGTGGTGTCGATCAGGCCGTGTGCGGTCAAGGCAGTCCTCCCAACTGAATGCTACGCCGGTCGTGGCGGGGACTGGGCCCGTCCGCAGCGGGCACAGGAGTCACGAGAAGCCTATTGGGAGAACGACCGACGATGGTTATGGACGGCAACACTGGAGCGGCCCGGTTCCTTCCCGAGCGGCTCGAACTCGACGCTCTGAGTAGGGCCGCGGCCCGCTGCGAGGGCTGCGACCTCCACCGCGCCGCCACCCAGACCGTGTTCGGCGAGGGGCCGAGGCAGGCGGCCTTCATGCTGGTCGGCGAGCAGCCGGGCGACCAGGAGGACCGGCAGGGGCACCCGTTCGTGGGCCCGGCGGGCCGCGTCCTGGACAGAGGCCTGCAAGAGGCCGGGATCGCGCGGGACTCCGTATACCTCACCAACGCCGTCAAACACTTCTCTTTCACGCCGAGGGGCAAGCGGCGGATCCACCAGAAGCCGACGGCCGCCGAGATCGACGCGTGCCGGCCGTGGCTCGACGCCGAGCTGGCCGTGGTGCGGCCCAGGGTGGTCGTGGTGCTCGGCGCGACGGCGGCCAGGGCGCTGCTGGGGCGGGAGTTCCGGGTGACCAGGCACCGGGGCGAGCCGGTGCCGCTCGGCGACGCGCTCGCGGTGGCCACCGTGCATCCGTCGTCGGTGCTGCGCGCGCCCGACAGGGATGACGCGTACGAGGGTTTCCTGGCGGACCTGCGGGCCGCGGCCGGCGCCGCCTAACCGGTGTCCTGGGCCGTCTGATGGGCGCGGAAGTTCCTGAAGCCCGCCACCGACAGCCCGACGACCAGCACGGTCACCATGCAGGCTATGCCGCCGCCCACCCAGGCGCCGCCCAGCCCGAACGCCGTCGCGGTGGCCCCGGCCCGCAGGTCGCCCAGCCGCGGCCCGCCGGCCACCACCACCATGAACGCGCCCTGCAGCCGCCCCCGCATCTCGTCGGGCGCGTACAGCTGCAGGATGGACTGCCGCCACACCGACGAGATCACGTCGGCCACCCCTCCGATGGCCATGAACGTGACCAGGAGCCAGAGCTCGTGCACGAGCCCGGCGGCCGCGACGGCCAGCCCCCATACGGCGATGACGACGACGAGGGCCACCCCCTGCCGCGAGACCCTGCCCACCCAGCCGGAGAACAGCGCGCCTGCGACGGACCCGATGGCCATGGCCGAGGTCATCCAGCCGAGCGCGATCATGGAGCCGCCGAACCGGTCGGCGGTCAGCTCGGGGAAGAGAGCCCGCGGCATGGCGAACACCATCGCGATGATGTCGACGACGAACGACATCAGCAGCACCGGGCTCCTGGCGATGAAGCTGAGGCCCTCCAGGACGGCCCTGGCACCTGGACGGGTCACTTCGCCCAGAGGAGGCAGTGAGGGCAGCCTGAGCGCCGCGTAGAGGCCAGCTGTGAACAGCAGGGCGTCGACCGCGTACGCCGCGGCGAACCCTCCCGCCGCCAGCATCACCGCGCCGACCATCGGGCCCACCACCGCGCCGATGCTGTACACCAGCGAGTTGAGCGCGTTGGCCGCCGGCACCAGCTCGCGGTCGAGGATCCGGGGGATGATCGCTCCCCTGGTCGGCCCGGTGATCGCGACCCCGGTGGCGTTGACCGCGACCGCGGCGAAGATGAGCCAGATGTCGCGCAGGCCGAGCAGCGCCTGCAGGAGGATGAGCAGGGTCGCCGCCCAGGCGATGACCGAGCCGACGATGAGCACCTTGCGCCGGTCGACGGCGTCGGCCACCGCCCCGCCCCACAGGCCGAAGACGATCAGCGGCACGAGGTTGGCCATGCCGAGCAGCCCCACCCAGAACGAGGAGTGGGTCAGCTCCCACACCTGCTGGCCGACGGCCACGACGGTCGCGCCGACGCCGATGTGCGAGACGGTCTGGCCGAGCCAGATCCGCCGGTAGGCCGGCACACCCAGCGGCCGGGTGTCCACCACATGACGTTTGACCAGCTCCCCGAATGCCACTCAGGGAACTTTAAGGGGCCAGTCTCTCCAGAACCCATCCGGGTCGCGTGCGCCGGTAGCGGAGCCGGTCGTGCATCCGGTCGAGCTGCCCCTGCCAGAACTCCACCTCCACCGGGGCCACCCGGAAACCTCCCCAGAAGTCGGGCACCGGCGGATCCTCCGGCCAGCGTGCCGCCAGTTCCTCGTAGCGGGCGTCCAGGTCCTCCCTGGTGCGCACGACCGCCGACTGCCGCGAGGCCCAGGCGCCGATGCGCGATCCGTAAGGGCGGGATCGGAAGTATTCGGCCGACTCCTCGTGCGGGATCCGGGTCACGGCGCCCTCGACCCGCACCTGGCGGCGGATGGGATGCCAGGGGAACAGCAGGGACGCGCGGGCGTTCTCGGCCAGGTCGCGGCCCTTGCGGGACTCGTAGTTGGTGTAGAAGACGAATCCGCGTTCGTCGTAGCCCTTCAGCAGGACCGTCCTGGCGCTCGGGCGGCCGCCCGCGGAGGCGGTGGCCAGGATCATCGCGTTGGGCTCGGGCAGCCCGGCGTCGAGCGCGTCCTGGAACCAGACGGTGAACTGCGCGATCGGGTCGGGCGCGACATCGGACTCGAGCAGCGGCTCGCCTTCGTACGTGCGGCGTAGCCCAGCCAGCACGGGCGGGCGCGGGGTGGCATCCACAAGACGACATTCTTGCGCGCTCGTGTGGAGGATCCCACACGACCCTCCCACCAGCGGGTTTGGCCTTATGGCGGGTCCCGAGACCGACTGTGAGCTGGGAGGGGGTTAAATTGACCCGCCGGTATCTCGACATCAACAGAGCGGAAGAGCTCGGGGCGACAGAGCGAGGCCACGAAGCCAACGAGCCCCGAAGCGGCCGCGACCGTAAGCAGAGCATTGCCGTGACATGGCAAGAAAGGGAGGCGGCCGAGCATGTCCGACTTCAAACCCGGCCTCGAAGGCGTCGTGGCTTTCGAAACCGAGATCGCGGAACCGGACAAAGAAGGGGGCGCCCTTCGTTACAGGGGCGTCGACATCGAGGACCTGGTTGGCCGTGTCCCGTTCGGGCACGTTTGGGGCCTGCTGGTCGACAACAAGTTCCAGCCGGGTCTGCCGCCGGCGGAGCCCTATCCCATTCCCGTCCACTCGGGTGACATCCGCGTGGACGTCCAGAGCGCGCTGGCCATGCTGGCTCCCGCCTACGGCTTCAAGCCTCTGCTCGACGTCAGCGACCAGGAGGCACGCGACCAGCTCGCCCGCGCCTCCGTGATGGCACTCTCCTTCGTCGCGCAGTCCGCGCGCGGCCTGGGCCTGCCGATGGTGCCGCAGAGCCGGGTCGACGAGGCCAAGACCATCGTCGAGCGTTTCATGATCCGCTGGCGCGGTGAGCCTGATCCCAAGCACGTCAAGGCCATCGACGCTTACTGGACCTCGGCGGCCGAGCACGGCATGAACGCTTCCACGTTCACCGCCCGCGTCATCGCCTCCACCGGCGCGGACGTGGCCGCCGCGCTCTCCGGCGCGGTCGGCGCCATGTCGGGCCCGCTGCACGGCGGCGCTCCGGCCCGCGTGCTGCACATGATCGAGGGCGTCGAGCAGCTCGGCGACGCCAAGAAGTACGTCCAGAGCGAGCTCGACAAGGGCAACCGGCTCATGGGCTTCGGCCACCGCGTCTACCGCGCCGAGGACCCGCGCGCCCGCGTGCTGCGCCGCACCGCCCAGGAGCTGGACGCCCCCCGCTACGAGGTCGCCGTGGCGCTGGAGCAGGCCGCGCTCGACGAGCTGCACGCGCGCAAACCCGACCGGGTGCTCGCCACCAACGTGGAATATTGGGCGGCCGTGGTGCTGGACTTCGCCGAGGTGCCCTCCCACATGTTCACCTCGATGTTCACCTGCGCCCGCACGGCCGGCTGGGCCGCGCACATCCTGGAGCAGAAGAAGACGGGCCGGCTCGTCCGCCCGAGCGCCACCTACACGGGGCCCTCGTCGCGCCCACTCGGCGACGTCCCGGGCAGCGACGAGGTGGTCGGCAACTACTGACCATGGTCCGTACGGCTGCCGCACCGATCGCGGCAGCCGTACGTCGGATCACTTGTCGGGCAGGCCCGCGCACAAGGGATCCTTCGTGGGCGGTTCGTTCGTGTCCAGCCGGCCGCAGCGCTTCATCTGCAGCTTGCTGACGAACGCGGTGGCCGACGAGCGCGGCCACAACGCCCGGTGCGCCAGCGCCAGGTAGTAGACCTCGGCCTGCTTCGTGTTCGCGATCTCGTCACCGTGGTCGGACACCACCTTGACGACGTCGTCGCCCGCGATCACCTTCACCTCGCCGCAGGCGTTGCCCTCGACGGCCGTCAGGAAGGCGCGGAACTCGGCCGCGCGCCCCGCGTAGACGAGGACGTCGGGATCGAGGCCGCACGCCTTCCCCGCGGCCGAGGAGATGCCGCCCTGCTGGACCGTGTACGAGATCCGCTCCACGTCGGCGCCCTCGTCCGTCAGGGCCTTCGCGAAGTCGTCCGCCAGGTTCAGCGTGTACACGTCGCCCTGCGATCGGTCCTCGACGATGACCGCGATCGGTTCGCCCACGTCCGGCACAAGGGTCCGCCGGGCGAACCGGGCCCCCAACGTCGCCTGGCGGACGTTGGTCGGCCCCACCTGGAAGTAGTAAGGGGAGGGCTCGCCCGGCTGGTCGGGCAGCCCGGGGTTGCTGATGTAGCCGAACCGGTCCGCCGTCGCCGTGCTCGACACCATCGGGATCTTCGCCAGGTGCAGCTCCCTGATCGCCTCGCTGATGCCCGCCACGCTGCGCGGCAGGCCCACCACCCCCATCACGTCCCGGTTCTGCTCCGCCATGTCGATGATGAGCTGGGCCGTCCTGCGCCCGTGGTCGAAGTTGTCGCCCGCGTTCGCGATCAGTACGCGTAACCGGGGGGTGCTGGTGACCGTACGCTGATATTCCTCGACCGCGGCGAGCTCGGAGACCGCGGCGGCGAGCCGGGTGTCGTCCTGCGCGGTCTTCTTGATGGTGAACTCTCCGAACAGGACCACGCTGATGTACCGGCGGGACTCGATCGCGTAGCGGTTGTTCTCGTCGATCTTCTTGACCAGCTTCTTCACGTCGCCCTCGAACAGGGTCTCGGGCGTGTCCCTCTTCGCGTTGACGATGCCGACGCACTCGTCCTCGATCCGCTCGACCCACAGCAGGCCGCCGCAATGCCCGGCCCTGTCGCGCTGGATCACGTAGACGAGCGAGAGCGGGACGATCACCAGCAGCGCCATCACCGTCCAGTAGGCCATGGCCCGCCTGCGGCGCGGCGGCGACGGATCGTCCTGCGGCTCCGCGGGCAGGGCCGCCGCCTCGACGGTCAGCCGCAGCTCGGGAACGCCCAGCCTGGCCACCTTGCGCCACTGCGCGACCGCCTCTTCCAGGTCGCGCAGCGGCTTCGGCGCCGCCTGCGCCGGGGGCACGCCGCCAGGCACGGCCGCCAGCACGAGCATCGGCACGAACAGGCCGGTCTTCTTGGTGATCTCCTCCATCAGCCGCAGGAACCGCGCGTTGGTGCCGTCGGGATCGGTGATCTGGAGGACCAGGAGGCAGTATTGGCCCCTGCCCCAGCTCGGCCACGGAATGATCCACTTCTTGTACGCCTCGTGCAGGTCCTGCATCAGGGCGTGGACCAGCAGCTCCTCGATGTCGTCGTCCGGCGCGGCCGCCAGGCGCAGCGCGTATTGGGGCAGCCGCTCGAACCGCCGCCTCTTCAGGCTGGGCTCGCTGCTGAACCAGCCGGTGAAGAGCGAGCCCCTGATCGACAACACGCCCTGTGCCGCGGTGCCGCCCAGGGCCACCAGGAGGCCGAGCAGCCAGGGGACGACCCCGACCAGGTCGGCGGCGCCACCGGCCCACCAGACGGCCAGAGTGCCCACCGGCACCCAGGTCGTGGCGGCGCGCGCCAGGAAGTCGGCCGACGTCTTGACGTCGTCGCCGCCACCACCGGCCATGCCGCGCCGCCAGTCCTTCAGCCGCTTCTTGTAGGCCTGGTAGTCGGTGTGCGACTGCGGGTCGGGGACGCGGCCGTCCGGCCTCTCCCGTGTCCACAACACGAACTGGACGAGCGGGAAACGCGGCGGCGGCAGCAGCGACCCGCCCACCGGCTTGCCCAGCCGGCCACGGTCCGCGTGGGTCTTTCCGGTGTGGTCGTCGTCGCCCGCCAGCGAGCTCACCAGGTCGAGGACCGACTCGTGCGCGCCGTCCGTGACGCGGGCGTAGGGCACGGCGGTCTCGAACGGCTTGGCGAGCCGGTCGACCGCCGCGAGCGCCTGCTCGCCGACCACCAGCACGGTCGGCAGGGGCGGATCGGCGCGCAGGAGCGCATGCCGGCGGATCAACCTTTCGATGACACTGCGCAGATCGGCCATCTGGGCGCTCCTCCAGCCGGTGCCGTCTTCGTGCTCAGCTAACGAATGATCAATGAAAGGGGTTCATCATGTCTCACTATCCGGGCCCCGGTCCAGGCATTCTCCGGCGCTCGGTAGGCTCCACTACGTGGCTGACATCGTGATTCCCGCTGACATCAAGCCCGCCGACGGCCGCTTCGGCTGCGGCCCTTCGAAGGTTCGCACCGAGCAGCTGGCCGCGCTCGCCGCCTCCGGCGCGAGCCTCATGGGCACCTCACACCGCCAGAAGCCGGTCAAGGGCCTCGTCGGCCGCGTACGCTCCGGGCTCGCCGACCTGTTCTCGCTGCCCGAGGGCTACCAGGTCGTGCTCGGCAACGGCGGCACCACCGCGTTCTGGGACATCGCCGCCTTCGGGCTGATCCGCGACCGGTCGCAACACCTGTCGTTCGGTGAGTTCTCCTCGAAGTTCGCCGCCGTCACGAAGAAGGCGCCCTGGCTGAGCGAGGCGAGCGTCATCACCTCCGAGGTCGGCACCCACCCCGCCGCGGTCGCCGAGGACGGCGTCGACGCCTACGCGCTCACCCACAACGAGACCTCGACCGGCGTCGCGATGTCGCTCTCGGGGTCGACAAAGCGCGTGGACTCCGGCGACGCGCTGGTGCTCGTCGACGCCACCTCCGGCGCCGGCGGCCTGCCCGTCGACCTGGCCGAGACCGACGTCTACTACTTCGCGCCGCAGAAGAGCTTCGCCTCCGACGGCGGCCTGTGGATCGCGATCATGTCGCCGCGCGCTCTGGCCAGGGTCGAGGAGATCGCCGCTTCCGGCCGCTACGTGCCGGAGTTCTTCAGCCTGCCGGTCGCGATCGACAACTCCGCGAAAGACCAGACCTACAACACCCCGGCCGTGGCCACGCTGTTCCTGCTGGCCGAGCAGCTCGACTGGATGAACGGCAACGGCGGCCTGGCCTGGACCACCGCCCGCACGGCCGACTCCAGCTCGCGTCTTTACACGTGGGCGGAGAAGTCGTCCTACGCCACGCCGTTCGCCGCCCCCGAGTTCCGCTCGCAGGTGGTCGGCACGATCGACTTCTCCGACGACGTCGACGCCGCCGCCGTGGCCAAGGTGCTGCGCGCCAACGGCATCGTCGACACCGAGCCCTACCGCAAGCTCGGCCGCAACCAGCTGCGCATCGCGATGTTCCCGGCCATCGACCCGGCCGACATCGAGGCGCTGACGGCCTGCGTCGACCACGTCGTCGAGCGCCTCTAGCCCGCGCCGCGCCCACACCGCCGCGCCCGCCCTCCTGGCCTGCTCGCCCAGGAGGGCCGAGGCGTCGTCAGTAGGGGCTCGCGGCGATCTCGCGCTTGCGGCGCAGCACCCAGGCGGCCACCACACCGCCGACCAGGCCGAACAGGTGGCCCTGCCAGGAGATGCCCGGCTGGTTGGGCAGCAGGCCGGCCAGGATGCCCCAGTAGGCGACACCCACGCCGATCGCGATGGCGAGATCGACCAGCCTGCGGTCGATCACACCGCGCGCCAGGATGAAGCCGAAATAACCGAACACCAGGCCGCTGGCCCCGATCGTGACCACGCCGGGGCTGGTCACCCAGGTGCCCAGGCCGCCGATCAGAATGATCAGCAGGCTGGCCCAGAGAAACTTGCGGACGTCGCGCAGCCCGGCCAGGAAGCCGAGGATCAGCAAGGGCAGCGAGTTGGCCATGAGGTGGCCGAAGCCGCCGTGCAGGAACGGCGCGAGCAGGATGCCGACCAGGCCGTCAGGGTCCCAGCCGACGATGCCGTACTGGTCGAGCGAGCCGTTGAGGACGACGTCGACGCCCTCAAGGATCCACATCGCGGCGAGCAGGGCGACCATGATGATCAGCATGCTCAGCGCCCCGGACAGGAGAGCGCCGGCACCGCGTCTGGCCGAATCGAATCGTGAACCCGAATAGTCGCTCATGCGCCTCTCCCGGAGTCGTTGCCCTCTTTCTTTACCGTAACCAGGAAGAGCTACGCGCGCGTTAAAGATGCCCCTCCCGTCCCCTGGGCAGCGGGAGGGGCGCGGCTATTCGCCCTTCCACTGGGGCGCGCGCTTCTCCGCGAAGGCGGCGGCGCCCTCCATGGCGTCCTTCGAGCCGAACACCGGGTTGATGATCGCGCCCTGCTTCTTGAACATCTCCTCGCGCGGCCAGTCCTGCGACTCGATGATCACCTGCTTGGTCGCGGCGAGTGCCAGCGGGGCGTTGCCGGCGACCTTGCCGGCGAGTTCGAGCGCGCCCTCCAGCGCCGCGCCGGGCTCGGTGATGCGGTTGACCAGGCCGAGCTCGTACAGGCGGGAGGCCGGGTAGTGGTCGCCGGTCAGGGCGATCTCCATGGCCACGTGGTAGGGGATCCTGCGAGGCAGGCGCATGATGCCGCCCGCGCCGGCGACCAGCCCGCGCTTGGGCTCGGGCAGCCCGAACGTGGCCGCCGAGGACGCCACGATGAGGTCGCACGCCAGCGCCATCTCGAACCCGCCCGCGAGCGCGTAGCCCTCGACCGCGGCCACCAGCGGCTTCTTCGGCGGCGACTCGGTCAGCCCGCCGAACCCGCGCCCCTCCACCACGGGGAGGTCGCCGGTGAGGAACCCTTTCAGGTCCATCCCCGCGCAGAAGGTGCCGCCGGCACCGGTCAACACGTACGCCGAAATTTCAGGACGAGCGTCCAGCTCGTCCAGGGCGGCCGCGATCCCCCGCGCCACCGTCCCGTTGACGGCGTTGCGCGCCTTCGGCCGGTTGATCGTGAGGATCGCGACGTTCCCGAACTCCTCGACGAGCACTTCGTCAGACATGACAACCCTTCCGACGGGTTACTTGGGCTGGAAGCGGATGCCGCCGTCGAAGCGGATGACCTCGGCGTTCATGTAGTCGTTCGCGATCAACGACCGCACGAGGTGCGCGAACTCGTCGGCCCGGCCCATACGCTTGGGGAACACCACCGGCGCCACCAGCTTGGCCTTGAACTCCTCGGCGTTGTCGTTGAAGCCGTAGATGGGCGTGTCGATGATGCCGGGGCAGATCGTGTTGACGCGGACGCCGATCGCCGCCAGGTCACGTGCGGCGGGCACCGTCATGCCCACGATGCCGCCCTTGGAGGCCGAGTATGCCAGCTGCCCGGTCTGCCCCTCGAGCGCCGCCACGGAGGCCGTGTTGATCACCACGCCGCGCTGCCCGTCGGCGTCGGCCGGCTCGGTCTTGGCGACGGCGGCGGCGCCGATGCGCATGAGGTTGAACGTGCCGATCAGGTTGACCTCGATGACCTTGCGGTAGGAGGCCGGGTTGTGCGGGTTGCCGTCGCGGTTGACCGTGCGCTCCGCCCAGCCGATGCCGGCGCTGTTGACGATGACGCGCAGCGGCTTGCCGGTCGCCACGGCGGCGTCCACGGCCGCCTGCACCTGGGCGTCGTCCGACACGTCGGTCCTGGCGAAGACGCCGCCGATCTCGTCGGCGACCGCCTTGCCGCGCTCCTCGTTGAGGTCGGCGACGACCACGGTCGCGCCGGCCCGGGCCAGCTCGCGGGCGGTGGCCTCGCCGAGGCCGCTGGCGCCGCCGGAGATGATTGCTGCAGATCCGTTCACGTCCATATCCCGGACCCTAACGCGCCGACCGAATGAAGTTCTACTCGGGGCGGCTAAATCTCGCCCACAGCGCTGTCGACGTCGGCGTACACCTTGATCCGCCGGTCTAGGCCGGTCGTGCGGAGGATGCGCGCCACCGGCGCCTGCGGCGCCGCAAGGGACACGCCGCCGCCCTCCCCCGTCGCCAGCCGCCATGCCTCGATCAGCACCGACAGGCCGCTCGAATCCATGAACGACAGCTGCTGCAGGTCGAGCACGAGCCTGGCGCCGTCCTGTTTGATGGCGTCACGCACCTCATCGCGCAGAAACGGCGCGGTGAACAAGTCGAGCTCACCCTCAACGGCCACCACCACGGCATCACCCAGGGCGTGTCGTGCAAGCCGCAGCTTCATTTGGCCCCTCCTCGATGAGCCACTGTACTTCGACATCCCCGGAGAGCGGGCATGCACAAACTACGAAGAGCCGGATGCAGGCGGGCTTCGTCCGTCAAACCGGCTCACAAGACCGGGATGGCGAAGCCGTACGGAAGCTCCAGGCGGTGCCTGGCCAGCAGTTCGGCGTCGGAGAGCAGCGTACGCGTGGGGCCGTCGGCGGCGATCACCCCGTCGGAGAGGATGAGCGCGCGCTCGCACAACTCCAGCGCGTACGGCAGGTCGTGCGTGACCATGAACACCGTCACGTCCAGGGAGCGCAGGATCTCCGCCAGCTCCCTGCGGGCGGCCGGGTCGAGGTTGGACGAGGGCTCGTCGAGAACGAGGATCTCCGGCTCCATGGCGAGCACCGTCGCGACCGCCACCCGGCGCCGCTGCCCGAACGACAGGTGGTGCGGCGGCCGGTCGGCGGCGTCCAGCATGCCGACCCGTTCCAGCGCGTCCTTGACCACGCGGTCGAGGTCTTCGCCCCGCAGGCCCGCGTTCGCCGGGCCGAACGCCACGTCGTCCCTGACCGTGGGCATGAAGAGCTGGTCGTCCGGGTCCTGGAACACCAGGCCGACGCGCTGCCTGACCTCGGAGAGGGTGTCTTTGCGTACGGGGGTGCCCGCCACGGTGACGCTGCCGTGGCCGGCGGTGAGAATGCCGTTGAGGTGCATGACGAGCGTGGTCTTGCCGGCGCCGTTGGGACCGAGCAGGGCCACCCGCTCGCCACGGGCGATCGACAGGTCGACGCCGAACAACGCCTGCGTGCCGTCGGGGTAGGCATAGGCGAGTTGCCTGACTTCCAGAGAGTTCACCAGGTCAGTCCCAACACTGCGAGGGCCGCGGCGGGCAGGGCGAGTGCCGTGCCCCACTGGCCTACAGATGCCGAAATATCACGAATCATCGGCATCCGCCCCGAGTATCCCCGGCTGAGCATCGCGAGATGCACCCGCTCCCCCCGTTCATACGACCGGATGAACAGCGCCCCGGCAGATCGGGCAACCACCGGGATCTGCCGGAGATTTCGCGCCTCGAACCCGCGAGACTCCCGCGCCACCCGCATCCGCCGCATCTCATCCATGATCACGTCCAGGTACCTCAGCATGAACATGGCGATCTGCACCATCAGGGTCGGCAACCTGAGCCGCTGCGCCCCGATCAGCACCTCCCGCGGCTCGGTGGTGGCCGCCAGCAGGACCGAGGTGGCCACCCCGAGCGTCGCCTTGGCCAGGATGTTCCAGGCCGCCCAGAGCCCGGGCACGCTCAGCGAGAGCCCCAGCACCGTGATCCGCTCGCCCAGCCCGATGACCGGAATGAGGAGGGCGAACAGCACGAAGGGCACCTCGATCACCATCCGCCGCGCCATGTGCGCCACCGGCACCCGCGCGGCCAGCGCGACACCGCCGAGCAGCGCCGCGTAGGCCGCGAAGGCCCAGAACCGCTCGCGCGGCGTGGCCACCACGACGAGGGCGAAGGCGAGGAGCGCCAGCAGCTTGCACTGCGGCGGCAGCCGGTGCACCATCGAGCCACCTGGCAGGTAGAGCTGGTGATGATGCCCGGCCCCCATGTGTCACGCCTTGGTCTCGTTACGGCTCCGCGCGGCGTAGGCCACCGCCCCGGTGAGAACCAGCACCAGGCCGACGCCGATGATGCCGGCGACGCCGACGGGGATGCCGCCCACCTCACCGTAGTCGGCCAGCGCCCACGAGCCGAACGGGTGGTCGGCCGCCTGGTCGATGAAGCCCTTGTCCTCGGCGACCGCCTCCAGCCCGTCAGGCGAGGAGGAGGCGAAGAACGACACGAGCCCGGCCAGCACGAGCGTCACGCCGGCGCCGCCGAGCAGGAACGGCCTGAGCGCGCCAGGGGCCGCAGGGGCCGGCTCGGGCTCGCCCACGGTGGTGCCTGCGCCGTCGGCTCCGCGCAGGATCAGCGGCTTGGCCAGGCCGCCGGCGCCGTACACGAGGTCGGGCCGCACGGCGAGCACAGCGCCGACGGTCGCGGCGGTGATCAGGCCCTCGCCGATGCCGATCAGCAGGTGCACGCCGCCCATCGCGACGGCCACCGTGCCCACGTCGATCGGCGCGGTCCCGCCGATCCAGAACAGCAGCGTGAACGCCAGCGCGGAGACCGGCACGGAAACCAGCGCGGCCAGGAACGCGGCCACCACCACCTGGCCCCTGGCCAGCCCCGTGACGAGCCTGAAGACGCCCCAGCCGACCAGCACGGTGACGATGCCCATGAGAGTGACGTTGGCGCCGAGCGCGGTCAGTCCTCCGTCGGCGAAGAACACCCCCTGCACGAGCAGGACCACGGTCATGCACAACACGCCCGTATAGGGCCCGACGAGGATCGCTGCCAGCGCACCGCCCAGCAGGTGGCCGCTGATGCCCGCGGCGACGGGGAAGTTGAGCATCTGGACGGCGAAGACGAATGCGGCGACGAGCCCGGCCATGGGCGCGGTCCTGTCGTCGAGCTCGCGCCGTGCCCCCCGCAGGCAGACCGCGACCCCCGCGGCCGCCACGACTCCGGCCGAGATCGATGTCACCGCGTTGAAGAAGCCATCGGGTACGTGCACAGCGCTGCCTCCCTTAACGGGTGGGACCGACGAACGTTCCCACTTTAGGACATTGCCTTGCACCTGCACATAGATGGCAATTAGCGAAGGACCCTTCTGATGACCGCCCGGGCCGTCAGCCGCCGCACCACCGTGCTCAACCGCCCCCGCGTCGCGTACGGCCGCACGCTCCTGAGCAGGGCCGCCCACCACCATCGGCGCGGCCCCGCGACCGTGCCCGCGCCCGCCTCGATCTTGAACCGCGCGGCCGGCCCGCCCAGGTCGAGCTCCAGGTACGCGTCCCAGGTGCCCGGCGGAAGCCGGCCCACCGCCAGCCCGGCCGCGAACCCGCCCCCGGGCAGCGCTATAACCGGCTCCGCCCGCTCGCGCCCGCTGCGCCGCTCCCGCCAGACGATCCGCCGGATCGCCGCGGCCTCGGGCGCGGTGTCGACGACGCTGATCTCACCGTCGATGAGCAGCCGCTGCCGCAGGCCCCACCGCGTCCTGATGAGCCTCGCGCCGCCCGGCACGGCGACCACGTGGCCGCCGACGTCGATGCTGAGGTTGCCGTTGTCCCTGGTGAAGTAGGGCAGGACCACGACGCCGCCGATCATCCGGGGCATCGGCCGGTTGACGCCGGTCTCGCGGTCGGCGCCCAGCCGGCCGAACCGCAGCGCGCCCTCGACCTCGACCGCCACCCGCAGGTCCCAGATCCCGGAGGCGAGCGCGGACACGTCCACCCGCACGGTGAACTCGCCGCCCTTGCGCTCGGCGGGGATGACCACCTCGGCGGCCGGGTCGTGCCGCGAGCGCAGCACCACGGCCAGACCGTGGTCCCTCGCGATGCCGTGCAGCCCGGCGGAGCCCGTCACCACCAGATGGTCGCCGTCCCAGCACACCCCGGTCAGCCGGCGTCGCACGGTGGCGCTCTCGATGCGGGCCAGGCGCACGAGGCGGTCGATGTCGTCGAGCGCGGTCGCCCGCTGCCGGTCGATGCTGTTGAGCCGCTCGTGCACGCCCGGCGTGTACCACTCGTCACAGAGCGCCGCCACCTCGCGCGCGATGTCCTTGCGCCGCACGTCGTCGCTCTCCAGGAACACGGCTCCGAGCTGGGTGAACACGTCGAGCCTGAAGTGCCTGCGGAGCAGGTGGTCACGGAGCGGGCCCGGCTCGACGTGCTCGGTCATGAGCCGGATCGGCTCCCTGATCATGGCCAGCCAGGCGAGCGGATCTCTGCTGCCCGCCTGCTGCATGATGCTGGTGCCGTCGGGCCTGGCCATCAGGTGGTAGCAGTCATAGTCGGCCACCACGGAGATCACCTCGGCGTGGCAGTAGGCGTGGACGGTGAAGAGGATGTCCTCGCCGACGCGCATGCCCTCCCCGAACCTGATCCGGTGGCGTTCGAGCATGTCCCTTCTGAAGAGCTTGAAGCAGCACAGGCTGTTGTAGACGCACCCGTCGCCCAGCTCCACCCGGTCGGCGCTCTGCTGGAACATCGACACGGGCGCCCTCCGGCCGTGCCCCACGATCTTGCCGAGCACGACGTCGGAGTCGTTCCTGTCGGCCATGGCGACCATGCGTTCCAGCGCCTCGGGGCCGAGGTGGTCGTCGGCGTCGCAGAAGAAGACGTACCGGCCGGTGGCGTGCTCAAGCCCGACGTTGCGCGGCCGGCCCGCGCCGCCGCTGCCGCCGATGTGGACCACCTTGACGCTGGACGGGTGGTAGGCGGCGTAGAGGTCGAGGAGCTCGCCGCTGCCGTCGGTGGAGCCGTCGTCGACGACGATCACCTCCTTCTTCACCCGCTGGACGAGCGCCGCGGTGAGGCACCGGTCGAGGTAGGCCCGGCAGTTGTGCACCGGGATGACGACGCTGACGTCAACCGCGTCGCCGCCGTTCTCCGAAACCGACATCACCACTACCTCACGTTGCGCCGCCGTTCGATTTCAGTATGTGACGAACGGCCATGCCCGCGTGGGGCGATCGGAGGTCTTCAACGCCGTCTTTTGCTTACACCGGAGGTTTGCGGCATTTCTCCAATAAGTGCCAGTAAAGGCCGCCAAATACCTCATTCACCCCGCACCGAATCCCATTCAGGGACGAGGTTTTCCCTCCGAGGGGAAGAAACCTCTCCGCGGGGAGCATTGAGACACCCCCCGCCGGCGCGAGTGATCCTCTCAGCGGGGTTGCGCGTCTACAGTTAGGCATCCTTGACCGGGAGGTGGCGTGACATGGCATCAGATCTCCGCAGGCGCACGGGCCACGGTTCGGCCGTGCACGCCGCAGAGTTCATCGTCTCCTCGGCTCGGCTGGGAGAGCTGCACGAATGCTCGGCCCTGCTCCGCCGCACGAGGATGCGGGCGGCGGAAATCGTGGACGAGGCCCGCACACTGCTCGCCGAGGCCGAGCAGCACGGCCACGCCGACCGCGTTCGCGCCCTGCGCGAGCAGCTCGACCAGGCGCGCCGGTCGTACTCCAAGGTGCTGGACGCGTACGTGACGATCTGCGGCAAGATCACCGAGGAGCGGCAGGCCATCATCCGGGCACAGGTCGAACTGGATCGCCGGTCAGGCTTGTCAGGGGTTGCCTGACGAGCTATCGTCAGGCCATGCCTGACTGGAAGGACAAGGTCCGCTGCTCGTTCTGCCACAAGAAGAGCGCGGACGTGCGCAAGGTCATCGCCGGCCCTGGCGTGCACATCTGCGACGAGTGCGTCAGCCTGTGCAACGACATCATCGAGCAGGACCGCCGCGAGCCGTCATCCGAGCCGCGGCTCCCCCTGTGGGAGTCCATGACCGACGAGCAGATCCTCGGCCATCTCCCCAAGATCGCCGCCGTGCAGGCACAGGTCGACGACAACCTGCGCGACTGGGTGGCCCACCTGCGCACCAGGGACGTCAGCTGGGAGCGCATCGGCACGTCGCTCGGCATGACCCGCCAGTCGGCGTGGGAACGTTTCAGGAGCGAGACATAACGGGGTGAACCATCGTGACGCGCCGGGCGTCTCATCAACAGGGAGGCCCGCCATGCGCGTCCTCGGCGGTCTCGCGGCGCATCGTGGCGCTGCACGAAGAGGCGGAACGGCCGGCCTCCGGATGAACGGGCTCCAGCTCCCCGGCCGCCCCGGGGAGCTGGAGCAGGGGGCCGCCCCCACCTTTCCTGCACGACCTTTCCCGTACGCCGGTCAGCGCCGGCGCCTCAACCCGTCCTGCCCCTGGCTCTGAAGGCCGCCGTCTTGACGCGGTTCTGGCAGGCCGTGGAGCAGAACCTGCGGGTGCCGTTGCGCGACACGTCCACGTAGACGCGGTCACAGTGGGGCGCGGTGCAGACGCCGAGGCGGTCGGCGAACTCACCGCCCAGCACGATCGCGAGGCCCGTGGCGCAGCTCGCCGCCCAGTTGTCGGCCAGGGTGTCACGGTGGCCGTGGAAGTGCAGGTGCCACGGCTCCCCGTCGTGCTTGTCCAGGACCGGTCGGGCGCCGGTCTCCGCCAGCAGCGCGTTGACCCGCGTGGCCGCGCTGTCGATGTCGTCCGCAGCGACGGCGGCGAAGACCGCGCGCAGGCGGGCCGCGACCTCGGCCAGCGCGGCGCCGTCAGCGGCGGTGACCTCGCGGTGGGCCGGATGGGCCGCCGGATAGACCGTACGCAGGGCCTCGACCGCGGCGGCCGCGGGGTCGGCCGGCGCGGGGCAGGGACGTCCCCGTCGCTCGCCGGGGGTCAGGGCGTTGACGAGCGCCACCGTGACCCGGACCACCGCATCCGTGTGACTGTTGTAATCCAATTGACCGGTTACACCTTCGCGAGTTAACGTGTGACTACTCAAAGCTTAGACGACGGTTACAAGGAGATGTTCATGCTCACCCACGATGCCGCGATGGAGTGGATGGTGCGCTGGGACCGCCAGCAGGAGGGCTACCTTCCCGACCGGGAGGAGCGGTTCACGGTGCTGATCGACGCCGTGGAGGCGTTGGGGCGGCCCGACCCGGTGGTCATCGACCTCGGCTGCGGCCCCGGCTCGTTGTCGGCACGGTTGCTGGAACGGCTGCCCGAGGCCCGGATCGTCTGCGTCGACGCCGATCCGCTGCTGATCGGGCTGGGGCGGGCCGCGTACCCGGGGTTGCGGTTCGTGTCCGCGGACTTGCGCAGGGGCGGCTGGACGGAGTTGCTCGACCTCGACCGGCCCGCCGACGCCGCGGTCAGCACGACGGCGCTGCACTGGATCTCCGGCCCCGAGCTGAAGAACGTCTACACGGAGCTGGCGACCGTGCTGCGCTCCGGCGGGCTGCTGCTCAACGGCGACCACATGGACACCGACGACGCCACGCCGGCGCTGTCCCGCCTGGAGCGCGCCGTGCACGAGCGCGAGACCGAACGGGCCTTCGGCAGGAACCGGCCGGAGGGCTGGCGGGCCTGGTGGGACGCGATCGAGGCCGACCCCGCCCTCGCCGAGCTCAACGAGGCCCGCACCACCGCCGGGGCCGACCACCACGGCTCGGAGTCCCGCCTCCTGTCAGATCATGTCAAGGCCCTCGAAGAGGCGGGCTTCACGGAGATCGGCACGCTCTGGCAGCGCGGCAACAACC
The DNA here is from genome assembly GCF_004349015.1 of Nonomuraea diastatica. NCBI lineage: Bacteria > Bacillati > Actinomycetota > Actinomycetes > Streptosporangiales > Streptosporangiaceae > Nonomuraea > Nonomuraea diastatica. The sequence continues at coordinate 2,739 of NZ_SMKP01000083.1, read as the reverse complement.
GGCTGCTGTGCGGCGTACGCGGCTAGTTCATGATCCGGTGCAGCAGCCCGACGAGGCCGAAGGCCGTGGCGACACCCGCCCCGGCCCACCCGGACAGGCCGCCGACGGTCAGCCCGCCCAGGAAGGCGGTGATCAGGATCAGCACCCAGCGTTGCGGGATGCGCTCCGGCTCGCGGGCCGGAGCGGGGTCTTCCGGCTGAGGGCGCCTTCTGGATAATCTCATGGACAGCGGTTTCCTTTCATGACACGTGTGGACTGACACCGCGAGAGCGGCCTTTCTGGGAGCACAGAGAGGCCGCTCGTTTGCATTCACGAGAGTGACACAAGATTCGCCTGAGGTGTGGCGCTTTTTCTCCTCAAATTGGCATACGCGCGGGTCGCAGGTAGAGAATTCTTCTACGTGGATGTGGGGACGTAGCACGTCAAGGCACTCAAGCGATACCGCAGGTTCCCCACGCTTTTGCATTTTTCGCACGACCTGCCGCAGGATGCCACGCATGAAGGAAATCACCGAAGAACTGGCGAAGGTGCTGATCCCCGAGCCGGTCAAGGACGAGCACGAGGAGCCCGACGACCACGCGGCACGCGCGAAGAGCGCGAGCGAGGCGAGGAACGCCCTGGTCGGGGAGCTCATGATGGCGGCTGGAGCATCGCCGGCCGAGGATCCGGTGCTGGCGCGACTCGGGGAACTCGCCGCACAGAAGCGCGAGATACAACGACAAATACGACTTATCACAGCATATGCACGCGAATTCGTACGGCCAGAGCCGTACCGGCTGCGGGCGCTCGCCGAGGCGGCCGGAATGTCGATCTCCACCATCCGCACCATCTATGACACGGAAGACAAGATTGCCGTCGCTACGCGAATCGGGAGAAAAGACGTGAAGAATACCGTTCGCCCCGTCGTCGGCGAACAATGGCGACGGCTTCCCGCCCGCCACACGCCCGGCGACGCGACCCCGCCCGTGACCCCCAGCCCGTGAACAGGCGTTGTTGTCATCGGATCGTCCAGCTGTCTCCATAAGACCTGGCGTGCGGGACGATGCTCCGGCCCGCCAGCCCCACCCACGCGGAGCACCTCTGCCGCAGGGTGAAGTGAGCCCTATACACCTAACCAAGCGCTTGCTACGCTCCGCCCATGACGTCCACGATCGTCTGGGGCACCGGCAACATCGGCCGCGCTGCCATCCGGGCCGTCGCGGCCCACCCGACGCTCAAGCTCGTGGCCGTGCTCGTCCACGACCCCGCCAAGATCGGCCGTGACGCGGGCGACCTCGCCGGGCTCGGTCACGATCTGGGCGTCACGGCGACCGGCGACATCGACGCCGTGCTGGCGGCCCGCCCCAGGGCCGTGGTGTACGCGGCCTCCGGCGACCTCCGTCCCGGCGACGCCCTGGCCGACATCGTCAAGGCCGTCCGGGTCGGCGCCGTGGTCGTCACTCCGTCCCTGTACGCGCTCTACGACCAGCGCAACGCCCCGCCGGAGTTGCGCGAGCCCGTGCTGGCCGCCATCGCCGGCGGAGGAGGCTCGCTGTTCGTCTCCGGCGTCGACCCCGGCTGGGGCAACGACGTGCTGCCGCTGCTCCTCAGCGGGCTCGCCACCACCGTCGACGTGGTCCGCTGCCAGGAGATCTTCGACTACTCCACCTACGACCAGCCCGACGCCGTCCGCCACCTGGTCGGCATGGGCCATCCCCTGGACTACGAGCCGCCGATGATCGCGCCCACCGTGCCGGCCATGGTGTGGGGCGGCCAGGTACGGCTCATGGCCAGGGCGCTCGGCGTCGAGCTCGACGAGATCCGCGAGACCCTGGACCGCCGCCCCCTCGACACCACGGTGACCACGAGGACCATGGGCGACTTCGAGGCGGGCACCCAGGGCGCGGTCCGCTTCGAGGTGCAGGGCGTCGTCGGTGGCGTGCCCCGCATCGTCGTCGAGCACGTCACCCGCATCCACCCCTCCTGCGCGCCGGACTGGCCGGTCGCGCCCGACGGCGTCGGGGCGCACCGCGTGATCATCGAGGGGCGCCCGCGCATCGAGGTCACGATCGAGGTTACCGACGAGGACGGCAACCGCTCCGCGGGCGGCAACGCCACCGCGGCCGGCCGGCTGGTGGGCGCCATCGACTGGCTCGTGACCGCCGAACCCGGGCTCTACGACGCGCTCGACGTGCCGCTGCGGCCCGCCCCCGCCGGCAAGCTGGGAAGGAGACGGCCTTGAAGATCGACATTCCGGAGGGCAAGGACGCGATCGAGTACGTGTGGGGCGAGATGGTGCCCGGCATCGGGATGGCCGCCACGAAGTTCTCGCTGGCGGTCTACGCCCACACGACGCTAGGGCTGCGCGAGTTCGAGGCGGCACGGCTGCGGATCGCGCAGATCAACGGGTGCGCCTTCTGCCTCGACTGGCGGACGGTCCGGGACGGCGAGCGGGTGGAGGAGGAGTTCGCCGACGCGGTCAGCGAGTGGCGCACCACCGGCGCCTTCGACGACCGCACCCGCCTGGCCGCCGAGTACGCCGAACGCTACGCCCTCGACCACCACGGCCTCGACGACGCGTTCTGGACGCGGATGACCGCGCACTACAGCCAGCTGGAGATCGTCGAGCTGACCATGTGCCTGGGCTCCTGGCTGGCGTTCGGCCGCCTCAACCACGTCCTCGGGCTCGACACCGTGTGCACCCTGCCCAGCGGCCGCACGCCCGCCGCCGGCCGGTAGCCGCACAGCCCGCCCCGGCCC
>NZ_SMKP01000082.1:0-42414 GCF_004349015.1 Nonomuraea diastatica | reverse complement strand
GGGGTGTGGGAGGGCAGGTCGAGCAGGCCGAGCAGGGGCAGCAGGTGGGCGGCGTCACGGCCGGCGGGTTCTTCTTGCAGCTGATGATGGCTGACCGCGACGCTGGCGCGAATGGCCAGGTCGGCGTACTCCAGCACGTCCAGGCGGCGAGTGGCGTCGGCCAACCGCACTTCCAGGTCGGACAGGGCCCAGTCGGGGCGGGCGGCCAGGCGGGCGCCGACGATCTGCAGAGCGAGGGGGACGCCCCCGCACAGGTGAACGATCCGCTCGGCCGCCTGCGGTTCGGCGTTTACCCGGTCGGGTCCGGCCAGCCGCGACAGCAGCGCGGCGGCGTCGGCGGCATGCAGCGCGCCCAGGTGGAGGTGGCGGGCGTTGTCCAGGATGACCAGCGGGTCCCGGCTGGTGATCAGGACCCGGCAGCCCGAGCCGGCGGGGATGAGCGGGCGGATCTGGCGGACGTCCCGGGCGTTGTCCAGGATGACCAGCAGATCGCTGGTCGCGGTCAGGGACCGATAGCGGGCTGCGGCCTCGCCGGGGTCGGCTGAGACTGCGGCGCCGTCCAAGCCCAGGGAGCGCAGCAGATGGCGCAGGGCTTGGGCGGGGGTCAGAGGGTCGAGGCCGGGGGTGGATCCGTGCAGGTTGAGGTAGATGACGCCGTCGGTGAATCGGGCGGCCATGGCGTGGGCGACGTGGACGGTCAGGGCGGATTTGCCGATGCCGCCGGGTCCGTCGATCACGGTGACGAGCGGCCCGCGGGCTGGGCTACCGTCGAGGCCGAGTGCGGTGCGCAGGCGGTGGGTCTCGGCGGCGCGGGCGGTGAAGGCGCGGGTGTCGGCAGGCAGTTCGGCCGGGATGTACGGCTCGCGGACCGTGACCTGTTGGGCCGGGGTGGTCAGGTCGAGGGCGGGGTCCTTGGCCAGGACGGCCTGGTGCAGGCGGCAAAGTTCGATGCCGGGTTCGATGCCGAGTTCGGAGATCATGACCCGGCGGGTGTCCTGGTAGACGGCGAGCGCTTCGGATGGGCGGCCGGCGCGGTGCAGGGCGAGCATGAGCTGGGCGGCGGCGCGCTCGCGTAGTGGATGGGCACGCACGTGGACGGCCAGCTCGGCAGCCATCGCGTGGTGGTCCCCTGCGGCGAGGCGGAGATCGGCGTGGTCTTCCAGGACGTTGAGGTGTTCTTCTTCCAGGCGGGCGGCTTCGATTCGTGCCCAGGGGGCGGTCAGTTCGGCCAGTGGTTCGCCTCGCCACAACTGCAGCGCTCTGCGGAACAGGGCGTCCGCGGCGGCACCAGCCCCCTGTGCCTGGCCAGTCCGGGCTCGTTTGGCCAGGCGCAGGAACAGGTGGGCGTCGATGTGGTCTGGCACGAGCGCGAGCCGGTAGCCGCCGGGCACGGTCTGGATGATCTCTTCGGCGGTGTGGGGTCCGAGAGCTCGGCGTAGTTTGGAGATCACGATATGGAGCTGTTTGGCCGCGGTCGCCGCGGAGCTGTCTCCCCATATGTCGGTGAGGATCCGCTCGGCGTGGACGGGCTGCCCCGCGTTCATGGCGAGTCTGGCCAGCACACCGATGCGTCGATGCCCGACGAGCCGGACCGGTGCGTCAGCGGCCAGGACCTGCAACGGGCCGAGGAAACTGATCTCCAGCGTCACGAGGAGCGCTCCCCCCTCAACGAAATCGGCAGTTCAATGGGATGAGGGCTTTTCTCGCCGATGGCGGACGAAACGCTGTCTGTGCGTACTTCCGGCATCGTGGGTCACCTGTGCATGTATAGACGTGCAGGCTTACAGGTGCCTTGCACATGAGCCACCAGGCCACTGATCACGGCGCTTGGAGCGTATGAGTGCGACCAGCGCAGTCTCCTGGGCGGGCGGGCTGTAGAGACCCATCCTCGTGAGCGCGTCCGCCCCTCGACCTCATGCCTGAAGATGCCGCTCCTCAGAGATGTCGCGCGCTTGTCCAGAGAGACCAAAATAGTCGGGTGTTCACCTGACGCCGTCACATTCCTGCCGTACATAGGCTTGAACCCCGGCCTCACCTGGTGGAGTGTGTCGTGATCTCTTGCCCAATATCATCACCGCTGCAGCTTCGCATCGCGTGGGAGAACTCATGAAGCATGTCAGACAGCTCAAGAAGCTCGCTGTTGTGGCCGCAGCCGGTCTTCTCGCGCTCGGCCTTGGCGCTGCCACCGCCTCGTCAGCCTCCGCCGGCGGACCCTCCGGCGAAATCGCCACCAGCCCGGGCACCCTTCAAAAGTGATTCTACGGTGCCGCCGGTCTTCAGCGGTCAGGTAGACCACCAGATCGTGCTCCGTGGGCTACTGCCGTTGACGCATCGGTGACGCGATGAGATCGCCGGCTGCGACGATGGGACGCGTACCCGACAGGCCCGAGACGCTGGGTTTCGACCGCAACCCAGCTTGCAGATCCGCGTCGGTGCAGCACCCTTTCGTGGGCTACGTAGTCGAGCTATCGCCGTTGACTGCGGGCTCGGACGGTTAGCTGACCAAGCCGACTGGGCCCGCCGCACCCCGACCGACGAGATGACCACCGAGGCGGTCAACACCTCAGGCGTTCGGCTGTTCGCGTCCAGAGTCGGCGTGGCCCAGCACACAGAGCAGGTCAGCCGCCAGCATGTGCCGACGGGCCCTGTCGGCCGTGTTCCGTACCGCCGGCTAAAGGGAGACCGAACACCGTCGACATCGATGGTTGCCGGACCAGCACGTCGGCGGGCTGGTCACCGAGATGGGCCAGACACCACGCTGGCAGCAAGTCCGGCAGATCGTCAAAAAGGCACGGTGAACTCTGTCATGCCCGGCGGTCGGTCCCTTCAGGAGACACCGGAGTCTGGAACAGCGCGACGGCCCGGGTGCCGATCTTGAAGGAGGTTCGGGGGCGTGGCCCGCGGTCCAAGGGGACCTTGCGGCCTCGTACCGTCACCGCGATCACGCTGCCCCACGAGAGCACGGCCGTCAGAGCCGCGACCATGCCGGTGACTCCTGCCGCCGCCCCGGAGCCGTGCCAGTGGGTCTGTTCGCCGTAGGGGACGTCGGTGATCACGATGTCCGGTGCATGATGTCCGAGTGCCCGCCGGAGCTGGCCGGGGTCGAACACGTCGGCTTGGCGCACCGCGTGCGGCACATCCCCTCCGACGGCGGCGAGCCCGGCGGCGAGGCGGTCGGCAGCATGCGCCGCCGCGCCATATGCCGGCTTGGCGAAGCGGACGGAGCGCGCCTTGAGATCGGCGGCGCGGGCGGCCAGGCCGGCCCGGCTCAGCAAGGCGAGATTGCGTTCGGCCAGGCCCAGCGCTTCGGGGTCGACGTCGGAGGCCAGCACAGAGGCGATCCGGCGCCGGTGCGACAACGCCAGAACGGTCAGGAGGTAACCGCTGCCGCAGCATGGGTCCCAGACCGTGGCGGGCCGGTCGCCGCCGCGCAAGGCCAGCGCGCGCTGGAAGATCTCGCTGGCCAGCCGGACGGGGAATGCGGGAAACCCGGCGGCGGAGTGCAGCACCGAGCCGCTGGACAGGTCCCGATAGTCGGCCCGGACGGTCGCGTGGCGATAGCTCATCAGGTGCGGCTCGCCCCGTTGTTGCGTTGGCGGGCGGCCTCGTACAACACCACGGTCGCCGCGCTGGCGGCGTTCAGGGAGCTGGCCGAGCCGGCCATCGGGATGCGCGCCATCGTGTCGCACGCCTGCCGCCATCCCGCGCTCAGCCCGGTGGTCTCGTTACCGAAGATGAGCAGGGTGGGGCCGGTCAGGTCCAGGTCGGCGACGTCGAGCGTGCCGTTCTCGTCGGTGCCCACCACCGTCAGTGGCAGCCCCCGGGCGCGTAGCTCCGCGACCCACGCCAGCACTTCCCGGTGCGAATGGGACCGCACCACCGGCAGTGCGAGCAGCGACCCGGTGGAAGCCCGCACGGATCGGGGGTCGTAGGGGTCGGCGGCGTGGCCGGTGATGATCAGCCCTCGTCCGCCGAACGCGTCCAGCGAGCGTGCCATCGTCCCGATGTTGCCGGGGTTGTTCGGCCGGTCGAACACCGCGCCCAGGAAGGACGGCCCCACCTGGATACGGGACAACTCATCGTCCGGCAGCTCGGCTACCGCCACCAGCTCGGGGACGTCCTCGTCCTTGCCGCCCAGCTCCCGCAACAGCTCGGCGGCCATGGCCACCCGCCCCCCGCCGGCCGCCTTCAGCATCTGCTTCGCCCAGTTCGACAGCGGCCGCTCGGCGTCATAGATGAGCGCATGCACCGGCCAGCCGAACTCGACCGCCAAGCTGATCGGGCGCACACCCTGAATCAGGAACTGCCCGGCCCGCTGCCGCTTGGCCCGGTTTCCCAGCAGCGCCTGCCACTGCTGAAAGCGCGCGTTCGCACGCGTGATGTGCAGCTCCCCCGATACGGATCGTCCCCGGTTCATCACGCTCTACAGAATAGGATCAGTTCCCCAAGCGACGACCAACCTGTCGGCACCGGGGAGTAGTGTGGGCCATCCCCCTCCACACAGCAGTTTTCCGGCCTGGGGCCACGGAGTGCCGCTGTCTTGCGCGGCAGGGGTCTGCCGACAAAAGCGAATCGAAATCGCTCTTCTCTACGCTGCGCCCCATGTTCGAACGAGCGAAACCCCTTTGGGCGGCGGCGGCCGTGGTGCTGGCCATCCCGCTTCTCGCCCTGCCCGCCGCCGCCGCGGCGTCGGAGCTCCGCGTCATCTCCTGGAACATCTGCGGCGAGGCGGGCGGCAAACGCGGCGACGCCGGCTACTGCGCGTACCGCAATGAACCGGACAAGAAGGTGGAGCAGATCGCCGGCCTCGTGTCCGAGCACCGGGCCAACGTGGTGCTGCTCCAGGAAGTTTGCGGCGTCGCCGCCGACAGCCACATGGAGATGTTGAAGGCGGCCCTCGGCCCCGGCTGGTCCTTCGCCCGAGCCGACGGCGCACGGCCCGACGGCCGCGTCGACTGCCGTGGCTCCCTGTCAGGCAACCTCGGCCTCGGCATCGCGGTCAAGTCGCGGATCACGGGAACCAAGGTCACGCAGACGCTGCCTCCCGACACCACGGGAAAGAGCAAGCAGACCCTGCCGACGCTGTGCGTACGCACGGCGGACTGGACCGGCACCCGGATCTGCACCACCCACGTGCTCGCCGACCCCGCGGACCCACGCCGTCCACAGCAGATCAGGAACATCAAGACCGCGGTGTCCGCGGACGGCCTCGACGTGATGCTCGGCGGCGACTTCAACCTGTTCCCCGGCTCGACGGAGCTGCGGCCGCTGTCCAGCGCGTACGAGGAGTGCGACGCCGGCGGCGCGAAGCGCAACGAGGTCACCCACCACGCCTGGACCAACGGGAAACACGTCTACCGCAAGCGCGACCACATCTTCGCCACCAAGACCGGCACAACCAGGCTCTTCACCGCCTGCGACGCCGACCAGTCGCTCATGGACCGCACCGCGAACGAGCCGGACAGCGGCCCGCCGAACGGATACTCCGACCACGCGCCCCTGATCGGCTACCTGCGAGGAGCATGAGACGGGAGCACGTTCGGCACGCGGTGGCGTTCCGCTGGAAGAACCGTCCTGCCGTGGACGCCGGGACCCGCTCGGACCAGATCTGCCCAGGGCGATGGCGGGTCGGCCGCGAAGAAGCGCAAAAGTCCCAGGAGCCGACTGGCAGGCGGCGCGGTCCAATGGCGCTCGCCCGGCTTAGGTACGGGATCCGCCAGGCGGGCGAGGGCCCAGGTGAGGTGAACCCACAACACGCGCGCCTCCCAGGAGCGCAGGTGCTCGGCGGTGCCCTCGCCGGCCTCCTGGGCGTATCCGTCGAGCATGGCGGGCACGGCGGTCAGCGGTGTCTTGGCGAACTCGATCGCCGGGTCGGCCCACTGCGCGTCGCCCCAGTCCACGATGCCGGTCAGTACGGCCCCTCGTTCGGCGGCCAGCAGGTTCTGCGGGGAGATGTCGCCGTGCACCAGCACCATGGGCGGCTCGGCGGGAAGGTACGGGCTGAGCGCGTCGAACCGGCTGGTGAGCCAGCGGGCGGCGTCGGCGTCGATCCAGCCGTCGGCGCGGAGCCGGTCCACCAGTTCCCGGGGATCCCCGGGGCTCTCGTCCCGGGGAACGGCGGACAGGCCGGCTTCTCCGGACAGCCGGTGCAGCTTGGCGAGCTCCCGGCCCACCTGCCGGTAGACCTGCTCCGCCCGGTCCGTGGGCAGGTCGAGCCGTTCGAGGTCGGCGCCCTGCACCCGATCAAGGACCATGTAGGGCACGTCCACCTCGGCGCAGGTGTCATCGAAGGTCACGACGCCGGGAGTCCGTACGCCGAGGCGCCGGGCAGCGGGGATGACCGCCGCCTCCTTCACGAGGTCGGCCAGGAACTGCTTGGTGCGCGGGATCCGCAACACCAGGTCGTCGCCGAGCAGGTAAGCCCGGTTGGCGACACCGGAGTGCGTCGGGCGTACGGTTTCAGCGGTGCTCCCGTGCCGGGCGGCGATGGCGGCCAGGGTCTCGTGGGCCGGCTCGAAGTCGTTCATGAGCGTGCATGCTGACAGACCTCCGCTCCGAGGTCGCATCCTTTTCCCGCGCTCCGTGACCGCGTGTCTCAGGCGGGGGCGAGGGCCTTGGAGCGGTCGGTGGCCATGAGGACGGCGAAGCCGCCGAGCAGGCTGCCCATGATGTAGCGCTGCACGCGCAGCCAGGCCGGGCGGCTGGCCAGGAACGCGGCCAGCGCCCCCGCCGAGATCGCGATCAGGCCGTTGACCGTGGTGGCGACCACGATCTGCACGGAGCCGAGCGCGAGGCTCTGCAGCAGCACATGACCCATCGACGGGTCGATGAACTGCGGGAGCAGCGACAGGTACAGGATGGCGATCTTGGGGTTGAGCAGGCACGTCAGCAGGCCCATGCCGAACAGCTTGGCCGGCCGCTCCACCGGGAGGTCGCGCGTCTGGAAGGCCGACGTGCCGCCGGGCTTGACGGCGTTCCAGGCCAGCCAGAGCAGGTAGGCGGCGCCGGCCAGCTTGAGCGCGGTGTACGCGGCCGGCACGTACGCGAAGACGGCCGTCAACCCGAGGCACGTCGCCGTCAGGTAGACGGTGAAGCCGAGGACGACTCCGGCGAGGGAGATCAAGCCGGCCCTGCGGCCTTGGGCGATCGAGCGTGAGATCAAATAGACCATGTTGGGGCCCGGTGTGAGAACCATGCCCAGCGAAACCAGCGCAATCCCGACCATTCCTACCGTCATGTCCGCAGATTATCCGTCATATCCCGAAAAATCACCTCCTTTTGCGCACCCTGCGTATTCGCCAAACTACTGGGGATGACATTTGCGGAGGTGACATGCAATTCGATGACGACGCGCCTCTCGACCCGTCGCAGGTCGAGGACGCACGGGCCACGCGCCCGCGACCGGGCGGGGGCGGCATGCCCGGCGGCTGCATGGCACCCATCGGGCGGCGCGGCGGCTGCCTGACACTGGCCCTGGCGGTGGCGGGGCTGCTCCTGTTCGGGGTCGTCCCCTCGCCGTTCGGCGGGGACGAGAGCGGCCGCCAGAGCGGCGGGCAGGCGCCGAGCGCCCCTCCGGCCCTCTCACCGAGCGGCAACCTGGCCGAACGCTGCCGGACCGGCGCCGACGCCGATCAGTCCGAGGACTGCCGCATCGTCGGCACGGTCAACAGCATCCAGTCGTACTGGCGGGCGGAGTTCGGGCGGCAGGGCCGGATGGTGTACAGGCAGGCCAGGACCGTGCTGTTCTCCCGGACGGTCAACACCGGCTGCGGCGCGGCGAACTCCGCCGCCGGGCCCTTCTACTGCCCGCCCGACCGCAAGGTCTACCTGGATCTGACCTTCTTCGACGCCCTCCAGCGCGACTACGGCGCCGAGGGCGGGCCTTTCGCCCAGGCGTACGTGGTCGCCCACGAGTACGGTCACCACGTACAGAACCTGCTCGGCACCATGGAACGGCTCGGCGGCGCCGGCCTGCCCGGCTCCGGCAGCGCGTCCGTACGCCTGGAACTTCAGGCCGACTGTTACGCGGGCGTCTGGGCGCGCAACGCGGTCAGGACCGGCTTCTACCAGGAGCCGTTCTCCAAGGCCGACATCCACCAGGCACTCAGCGCGGCCGCAGCGGTCGGCGACGACAGCATCCAGCGACGCTCTCAAGGCCGGGTGAACCCCGACGCCTTCACGCACGGCACCTCGCGGCAGCGCGCGAAATGGTTCAGCAGAGGATATGAGAGCGGCCAACCCCGGCGGTGCGACACCTTCTCCGGGGACATCTGAGCCTGAAAAACCGATCAAGGAGCGCAGGAAACCCCTTTTCCCACAGGACCGGGAAAACCCGTACGCGCGGGCTCAGCTGGGCCGACGCAACCCGGATAACGCGAGGATTCGGATTCTCTCCTAAAATCAGGGGGGTGATCTTCAAGCTTGTCGGCGACGGACGCCCTTATCCCGAACACGGTCTGACGCCCCGAGAGTGGGCGCAGATCCCGCCACGGCAGGTCCGGCTCGACTCCTTGATCACCACGAAGGCCATGCTGGACCTGCATTCGCTGCTCGCCGCCGACTCCACGTTCTACGGTGATCTCTTTCCGCACGTGGTGCAGTGGCAAGGCGAGCTCTATCTGGAGGACGGCCTGCACCGCGCGTTGCGCGCCGCGCTCCACCAACGATCGATCCTGCACGCCAGGGTCCTGGAGCTGCCCGACTGAGCGCGAGCCGCGCGGCTCGCTCAGGTGTGCGGGCACGCGAAAGGGCCTCCGAAAATCTCGGAGGCCCTTGGGCGATGGCGGTGGTGGTGGGATTTGAACCCACGGATGAGTTGCCCCATCACACGCTTTCGAGGCGTGCGCCCTCGGCCACTAGGCGACACCACCGCGCACGAGCTTACCGGATCCTGCGAGTAGCGAAGAACCGCTTTAGTACGGCGGAGCACTCGGCGGCCAGGACCCCCATGACGACCTCGGGCCGGTGGTTGAGCCGGCGATCGCGTACGACGTCCCAGAGCGAGCCCACGGCGCCGCCCTTCTCGTCGACGGCTCCGTACACGATCCTGTCGACCCGCGCCAGCACCGCGGCGCCCGCGCACATCGTGCAGGGCTCAAGGGTCACCACGAGCGTGCAGCCGGTCAGCCGCCACTGGCCGCGGCGGGCGGCGGCCCGGCGGAGCGCGAGCACCTCGGCGTGGGCGGTCGGGTCGGCGGACGACTCACGGTCGTTGCCGGCCGCGGCCAGGACCTCGCCGAGCTGGTCGAGGACGACGGCCCCCACGGGGATCTCTCCCCTGTCGCCCGCCGCGGCGGCCTCCGCCAGGGCCAGGCGCATGGCCTCCTCGTGGGTCACCGCAGCCGGTCGAGCTCGTCGGCGAACGACAGCCGCTCGGCGATCACCGACAGGATGTCGGCGGGCAGCATGCCCTCTTCCACGCTCAGCTCCAGCAGCTCTTCTGAGCTCAGCCCGAGGTCGCTGAGCAACTCGAAGTCGCCGGCCGGGCGCACGCCGAGGCCGTTGCCCTCCTTTTCCGGGACCACGCCGGCGAACTCGGCGAAGAGCTCGCCCAGGCTGTCGGAGACGACCGCGTGCACGTCGGACAGGAAGACGCGCGGCTCGTCGTCGCCCCGGTAGCGGACGAGGGCGAACCACTCGTCCTCCACCTCGACGCAGAGCAGGGCCAGCTCGTCGCCCGTGAGCCCCAGCGTCTCCATGACGGCGTCGCCGAAGTCGTCGACGATCTCGGCGTCATCCAGATCGACCTCGGCGCCACTCCAACCATCGGAGGTCCTGACAAAAGCCGCAGAAAAGGTGTTGGACGCCATGTCCGCGCTCCAGGGGGTCAGCCGAAGACCGATTCGATGGCACGCTCGAACGGCTCGGAGAAGCCGAGCCGGGCGGCGATGCTGGACAACACGTCTTCGGGCAGCAGGTCAATGTCGCCGGAGAGGATGCCCAGCTCCATCTCGTCCAACCCGAGATCGGCGAAGATCGACAGATCTCCTGCGGGAAGCACGGTCTCCTCGTCCTGGAGAATCTCGTCGAGCTCCTCTTCGTCGGGGACGGGCACGTCGAGGTAGTCGAGCACCTGCTCCGCCAGCGGGAAGTCCCACGAGGCGGCGATGTCGGACAGGAACACGTCGACCCGCTCGCCCAGGACCCGCAGCGCCACGAAGAACTCGTCGCCCACCGCGACCAGGCCGATCGTGCTGCTCTCGCTGGGCTGCTGCCTGAGGGCGTGGATCAGCCCCTTCAAATCAGACGTGAGCGTGCTGGGCAGCAGCCCGGCGTCCCAGCGATCGTCCTCGCGATAAACCACGATGGCGAAGTCGAGAGCGTCTTCGTCTGTCATCGCCATCTCCACCCGACCTCTGACACGACAGATATCACCAACACCTAATCGTTCCAGAGTCGGCCACTGGTCGTGTGCCTCTCCGACCAAATTGTGATCAAAACCGATGAGGTGAGCGGCCCTACGCAGCAGGATCTGCGGCCTCGGCCGTCACGAGATAGCGTGGTCCTCCATGGAAACCCTCGTCGTCGACCATCCGCTCGTGGCACACAAGCTGACCGCGCTGCGTGATGTCCGCACCGACTCGCCGACGTTCCGCAGGCTCGCAGACGAGCTGGTGACGCTGCTCGCGTACGAGGCCACCCGCGATGTGCGCGTCACCGACGTCACCGTCGACACGCCGGTCGCCCCCGCCCACGGCGTCCGGCTGGCCAAGCCGCACCCGCTGGTCGTGCCCATCCTGCGCGCGGGGCTCGGCATGCTCGACGGCATGACCAGGCTGCTGCCGACGGCCGAGGTCGGGTTCCTCGGCATGATCCGCAACGAGTCGACGCTGCAGGCGGAGACGTACGCCACGCGGCTGCCCGACGACCTGTCCGGGCGGCAGTGCTTCGTGGTCGACCCCATGCTCGCCACCGGCGGCACGCTGGCGGCGGCCGTGCAGTTCCTTTTCGACAGGAGGGCCGTCGACGTCACGGCCATCTGCCTGCTGGCCGCGCCCGAGGGCCTGGCTCACATGGACAAGGTGTTCGCCAACTCCGGCAAGCCGATCCGCGTGGTGACCGCCGCACTCGACGAACGCCTCAACGGCAACGGCTACATCGTGCCGGGGCTCGGCGACGCGGGCGACCGGCTCTACGGCGTGGTCTGAAGCCATGTGATCCGAAGCACCGGCGCGAAAAGTCCTTTATCCGTCACGCGGAGTCGTCACTTCGTTACATACTGTGGTTGAGTGGGTACGAAGAGACAGGAAGGCAACTTCCGCATTGCGCGTGGGGGAGCACGATGAGCGACATGCCCAGTGCCGAGGTGTTCTCGTGAACGATCACACCAAGGCCGATCCGACTCCGTATGCGGAGGTGGAGGCGCTGCTGCGCGACGAGTTCGCCAGCATCCATTCCTCGACCACCGTAACGCGCTGCGTCGAAGCAGCGCACTACGGCGCGCTGGAGGTCACAGGCTACGCCCATCCCAGCCTCGTGGAGCGCATCGCGCGTAAGCACCTTCACGTGCTGGCCCTGGTGGCCAGCGAGCGTGGTTAGCAAGATCCGAACATACCCGCCAAGTTACCTTTACTCCGGCACCCGGGTGGGTAATGTAGACGGTGGGTGGAGTGGGTAAGTGGCACGGAGGCGACAGTGCAGGTCAAAAAAGTCCTCACATACGGTGGTATCGCATTTGTCGCGTACTACCTGTTCGCGCGACCAGCTGACGCCGCGGACGCGGTGAGAGGAGCGTTCGACACGGTGTTCAACGCGGCCGACTCGCTGGCTCAATTCGTGAACAGCCTCGCATGAGACTTGTGACCCACGGGGACTCCGCTCCGTCGTCGGTCAACCGCTACCTCCTCCCCCACGAACAACAGGTCCTCATGGTGCGGCGGCACCCTGCCATCCTGCTCCGTCCGGTCGCCGAGGTCTTCGGCGGCCTCGTCGTCGCCGGGCTGCTCAGCAGCTTCTTCGGCGGCGCAGAGGCGGGTGGCACGGCGCTCGTCGTCGTCTGGTGGTTGTGGCTCCTGCTGCTGATCCGTTTCGTGTGGAAAGTGGCGGAGTGGTCGGTCGATTACTTTGTGGTGACATCCACACGAATGTTGCTGACCACCGGGCTCATCACCCGCAAGGTCGCGATGATGCCGTTGGGCAAGGTCACCGACATGAGCTTCCAAAGATCTCTGCTTGGGCGCATGCTCGGTTACGGTGAGTTCATCCTCGAGTCGGCCGGCCAGGACCAGGCACTGTCAACGGTCAAGTACATTCCGTATCCAGAGACCTTGTACCTCGAGGTCTGCCAGATGCTTTTCCCCGGCAAGGACGACGGCGACGATTAATCTCCCTGCGGGGAATTCTTCACGTGGGGATACCCGATTCGGCTACTTCATGCAATCATTGCGTGTTGTTGACCCTTCCCCGCCTTGAGAGATGAGATGCCGAGTCAGGGAACCATCGGTGACCGCGTCCGAGGACTGCGGCTGAACAGGCGGATGTCCCAGGCCCAACTGGCCGGGCCCGACCTGTCTGACAGTTATGTCTCGCTCATAGAGTCGGGCAAGCGTACGCCGACTCCTGTCGTGGCCCGGCTGCTCGCCGAGCGACTCGGCTGCACGACCGAGTTCCTGCTGCACGGGATCGAGCCCCGCCAGCGCATCGACACCGAGCTGGGGCTGCGCCACGCCGAGCTGGAGTTGCAGCACGGCGACCCAGCCATAGCCGCCGACCGTTTCACGGAGATCGTGAAGGCGGCCGACGAGGACAACGCCATGCTGACCGCGCACGCCCGCTTCGGCAGAGCGCGCGCTCTGGAGGCGCAGGGCCGGCTCGGCCAGGCCGTCGAGGCCTTCGAGCGCCTGCGCAGGGAGGCGTCGGCCCACCCCGAGCGGCTGGCCGACCTGCCGCTCGCCATCTCGCTGAGCCGCTGCTACCAGCGGGCGGGCGACCGGCTGCGCGCCCATGACCTGGCGGTCTCCGCGCTGCGGCAGGCCAAGCGGCTGTCCATCACGCAGGGTGAGATGGCCGTCGACCTGGCCACCGCGCTGGTGGAGGCGCGCAGCGAGCGCGCGGACGACTCCCCCGAGCTCGACTACGTCAAGAGCGTGCTCGACGTGACCAGCGTCCCACAGATTGTGGACCGTTCCGGAGAGATCAGGTCACTGTGGGAGGCGAGCTCGGCCGCCGCCGCGGGCGAGGACTCCGCGCTGGCCGTCAGCCTGGCCGACGACGCGATCATGGCCGGGCGCGAGACGCGGCTGGCGCTGCAACTCGCGCGGGCCGCCATGCACTGGTCGCGGCTGCCCACGGCGGACATCGGCGAGGCCGAGAGGCTCGTCACGGCCGCCTCCGAGGCGTTCGCCGTCTTCCCCGCCACCATCCGCGAGCATGGCGAGGGCCTCGTGGTGCACGCGCGGGTCCGGTTGCGGGCCGGCGACCCGGCGCGCGCCGGAGAGCTCGCCACCGTGGCCCTGGGGCTGTCGCACGACCGTTCTGGCACGACGCCCGCCGAGGCGCACCTCGTGCTGGCCACCGTCGCGCTCGACCTGGGCGGCGACGCCGCGGCCCACGTGCGCACCGCGCAGGAGCTGCTCGCCGGGCTCGACCGGCCGGTGTTC
Organism: Nonomuraea diastatica; assembly: GCF_004349015.1. NCBI lineage: Bacteria > Bacillati > Actinomycetota > Actinomycetes > Streptosporangiales > Streptosporangiaceae > Nonomuraea > Nonomuraea diastatica. The sequence continues at coordinate 28,816 of NZ_SMKP01000082.1, read as the reverse complement.
GGCTCCGATCGGCAGGCCGCACGCTGCTGGCGCGAGCTGGGCGACCTCTACGGCAGAATCGGATCCGTGACCCAGCAGACCGTGGCCTACCATAAGGCTCTCGAGTCGGCCGGAGTCCGCTCCGCCATGGCGGGGGTGACGGTCGACACCACGGTTTCTCGCTGAACCTCCGGGAGCTCCAGATTTGGCTTTTCGAGTCTGGAATAATTAGGGTCTACCAGTCATTCACTCATAGGATGATTGGTTTCCCGGAGGAGGCGGACTGTGAGTCTGCGTACGGCGCAGCGAGCTTCGCTCGTCGACCAGGTGATCGATCAGCTCAAGGAGCAGATCACCTCAGGGACGTGGCCGATGAACGGCAAGATCCCTACCGAGACGGTGCTCGCTGAGCAACTCGGTGTTGGCCGCAACACCGTTCGGGAGGCCGTACGCGCGCTCACGCACGCCGGGCTGCTCGAATGCCGCCAGGGCGACGGCACCTACGTCCGGGCCACCAGCGAGTTGTCCGGCGCGATGTTGCGGCGGTTGCGCCAGGCCGAGCAGCTCGAGATCTTCGAGGTGCGCCGCGCGCTCGAGGTCGAATCGGCTCGCCTGGCCGCCACCCGGCGCACCGATGACGACATCCAGCGCATCGAGGCGGCGCTGGCCGAGCGTGACCGGGCCTGGGAGCTGGACGATCCCGACCTCTTCGTCGAGGCCGACCTGGCCTTCCACATGGCGGTCGCGCACGCCACGCACAACCTGGTGCTGATCGACCTTTACGAGGACTTCTCGGCGGCGCTGCGGGCCAGCATCACGGCCGCGGGCACGTCGCTGAACAAGGGCTATATCCCCCACGACGCGATCGCCAGGGCCATCGCCGCCGGCGACGCCTCGGCCGCCGAGCGGGCCGGGCACGCCTGCATGGAGCACATCCTCATCGCCCTGACCGAATCCTGAATGGCGTCAGGAGCGGCCGGGGGGCTCATGACTGGCGCAGCGACATGACGAGGTAGCGGAAGGCCGGCTGGGCGTCACCTGGCACGTCCTGAATGAGGGCTGGCCTGGTGGGCGACTCCATGTTGATGCACGCCAGCTCGCTCTCGATGCCGGTCAGCCCGTCGAGCAGGAACTGCGACTGGAAGGCGATCTGGATGTCGTCGCCGCGCAGCTCGCACTCGACCACCTCGGCGCCGCGCCCGATGTCGCCGCCGCCGGCCTGGATGAGCACCTGGCCCTGGCTGAACGACAACCGGATCGCGGTGTTGCGCTCGGCCACCAGCGCCACCCGCTTGATCGCGTTGACGAACGGCGCCACGGCCACGTCGGCCCTGATCGACCAGTCGTTGGTCAGCCTCGCGCGATAGTCGATGAACTGCTCGTCGAGCAGGCGGACGGTCGTGCTGCGGCCGACGCTCTCGAACCCGGCGACCCCGTCGCCCATCGAAACCGACACCTCGCCGCCGCGCAGCGACTTGGCCACCTCGACCAGCACCCGCGCCGGCACCATCGCGGAGACGGCGACGCCGGGGGCGACCGGGCGCCAGGTGAAGTCGCGGGCGGCGATGCGATAGCGGTCGGTGGCCGCCATCGCCACCGACTCGCCCTCGATGTCGACCCTGATGCCGGTGAGCATGGGCAGCGTGTCGTCGCGGCTGGCCGCCGGCGCGACCTGTCCGACGGCGGAGGCGAACACGCCGCCACCGATCGCTCCGACGCTCGGCGGCATGGCCGGCATGGTCGGGAAATCCTCGACGGGCATCGTGATCAGCCCGAACTCGGCGCTGCCGCAGGTCAGCACCGCCTCGGCGCCCTCGGTGACGATCTCCACGTCGTCGGCGGGCAGGCTCCGGCTGATCTCGGCCAGCAACCGGCCGGGGATCAGCACGCTGCCCGTCTCGGCCACGTCGGCGTCGACCGTGGCCCGCGCGGAGACGTCGTAGTCGAACGCGGACAGGGTGAGCTCGTCACCTGCCTCCAGCAACAACCCGGACAGGACGGGCACTACAGGGCGACTGGGCAGGACTCGGGCAGCCCACGCCACCGCATCTGCCAAAACATCGCGGTTAACCCGGATCTTCACCTGTTACCACCTCTTCGTCGCCGTGCCCCTACGAAAATAGCCGCTACGACTGACAACTCGCGGCGGGCGTCCGCGGTCGATACGGCTAACGGCTGTTGAGGTAGGCGAGCACGGCCAGCACCCGCCGGTTGTCGTCGTCGGACGGCGCCAGGCCGAGCTTGGCGAAGATGGAGGCCGTGTGCTTGGCCACGGCGCTCTCGCTGAGGAAGAGGCGCTGGGAGATGGCCGCGTTGGACCGGCCCTCGGCCATGGCCTCCAGCACCTCGCGCTCGCGGGGCGTCAGCGCGGCCAGCGGCTCGTCCCTGGCGTTGCTGGCCAGCAGCTTGGCGATCACCTCAGGGTCCATGGCCGTGCCGCCCTCGGCGACCCGGCGTACGGCGTCGACGAACTGCTCGGCGTTGAAGACGCGGTCCTTCAGCAGGTAGCCGATCCCGCCCGAGCCGTCGGCCAGCAGCTCGCGGGCGTAGAGCTGCTCGACGTGCTGGGACAACACGAGGACCGGCAGGCCGGGCACCTTCTCCCTGGCCGCGAGCGCCGCCTTCAGGCCCTCGTCGGTGAACGTGGGAGGCAGCCGTACGTCGACGATCGAGACGTCGGGACGCAGCTCCACCAGGCCCTTGAGCAGCTCGGGCCCGCTCTCCACGGCCGCGACGACCATGAAGCCGTGGGCCTGGAGCAGGTGGACCAGCCCATCTCTGAGCAGGTAAAGGTCTTCGGCGACGAGCACGCGGTTCTTCATCAGCACAACACCTTGGCCACCGGCTTGCCGGCGAGCAAACGCTCACGGTTGTGGGCGGCCGGGATCCGGATGGCCAGGACGTGCATGATGAGACCCACCGTGATCATGCCAAGGATCGTAGGCCACTGCCAGACCTCGGGGAGGTGCAGCGCGAGGAACCAGGCCTTCTCCTCGAAGCCGACGACCTTGAAGACGCCCGCCACGACCCCCTGCGGCATCGTCGGGCACCAGGCCGTCGCCCACAACATGACGACCGCCACCGTCTTCCAGCGCGGCATCTTGTTCAGCTCGCCCGCCCAGTGCTCGGGCAGCACCCGGGGCAGCTCCATCGTCACGGTGGTGGGCCCGCCCGGCGGGCTGTTCAGGGCGAGCACGCCGTCGAAGGCGGCCAGCCGCCGCTCGATGCCCGACAGGCCGGTGCCCTTCGACGGGTCGGCCCCGCCCATGCCGTCGTCGGCGACCGAGATTCGCAGGTGAGGGCCGTTGGCGCTGATGTCGACCGTCGCCTTGCGGGCGTTGCCGTGCCGTGCCGCGTTGGAGAGCAACTCGCTGACCGCGAAGTAGACCGCCGCCTCCACCGGCGCATCGGGCCGGTGCGCCAGGTCGATGTCCACGGTGACGTCCATCGGGCTGTCCATGGCGAGCGCGCGGATCGCGTCGGCCAGCCCGCGCTCAGCCAGCACCGGCGGATGGATGCCCCGGATGACCCGGCGCAGCTCCGTCAGCGTCTCGGAGGAGGCGTCCCGGACCTTGGCCAGCAGCGCCTTGGCCGCCGTGGGGTCCCTGTCGACGAGCTCCTCGACGGCGCCCAGCGTCATGCCGATGGCCACCAGCCTGGCCTGCGTGCCGTCGTGCAGGTCGCGCTCGATCCTGCGCATCTCGGCCGCCTGGGAGTCGTTGGCCAGGTTACGGGTGCGCTTGAGATGGCTCACCTGGCCCGCCAGGCGGCTGGCGGTGGTCGCGCCGAGCAGCAGCTCGCTCCACTGGGCGTAGAGGCGCAGCCCGCGCGCGGGAAGCACGATGAACAGCGGCACCAGCAGCGGCTTCACCACGGCGTCGAGCGCCAGCCAGAGCAGGTCCCGCCACGAGCCTGGGTCGGAGAGCAGCCACTTCCACCGGTTGTTCCAGGCCGGGATCCGTGGCGTCTTGTAGAGGGTGCGGTCGGAGCGGTACATGCCGTCCGGCTGCGGCACCGGAGGCGGTGGTTTGGGCAGGTAGGGCGGCTCGATCTCGATGTCCGTCCACGTGCGCATCAACCGCCGGTTCAGCTCTGCCAGGCGCCGGACCATCATCACCTGCGGCGGGAACAGGAAGACCACGCCCATCCCGAACGTCAGCAGCAGCATGAGCCCGGCCAGCAGGATCGCGGGCACCTCAAGGACAAGGAGCGCGAGAAGCACCAGAATCCGGCCGAAGCTTCGAAGCATGCCTATAGTCTGCGGCAACGCCGCGTCACGGTCACTGCATCTAAGTACACCCTTGGCGGGCATCCAGCCGGATTCCCCGGCGGACCACAGCTTTCTAGCGTCGATGACATGAAAATCATCGAGGTCAGGAACCTGCGCAAGCAGTATCCGAACCACGTGGCGGTCGAGGACGTGTCCTTCGAGGTGGCGGAGGGCGAGATCTTCGGCATTCTCGGCCCGAACGGCGCCGGAAAGACCACGACGGTGGAGTGCGTCGCGGGCCTGCGGGCGCCGGACGGCGGCACCGTACAGGTGGCCGGGCTCGACCCTCAGCGTGACCGGACCGAGCTGCGCCGGGTGCTGGGCATGCAGTTGCAGAGCGCCGAGCTGCCGGAGAAGATCAAGGTGCGGGAGGCCATGGACCTCTACGCCTCCTTCTACCCCGACCCTGCGGACTGGTCCGACCTGATCGAGCGGGTCGGGCTCGGCGGCAAGCGCGACACCATGTTCAAGAAGCTCTCCGGCGGGCAGCGCCAGCGGCTGTCGGTCGCGCTCGCCCTGGTGGGCAGGCCGCGCGTGGCGGTGCTCGACGAGCTGACGACAGGGCTCGACCCGCAGGCCCGCAGAGACACCTGGGAGCTGGTCGAGCAGGTACGCGATTCGGGGGTGACGATCGTGCTCGTCACCCATTTCATGGAGGAGGCCGAACGCCTCTGCGACCGGCTCGCGCTCATCGACGCCGGCAAGGTCGCCGCCACCGACACGCCGTGGGGGCTCATCTCGCAGGTGGGCGATGAGCAGCGGGTGAAGTTCCGGCCCTCCGCGCCCGTCGACGACGCCGTGCTGCTCGCCCTGCCCGAGGTGAGCGGGGTCACCAGGAGCGGCGACCAGGTCGTGGTGACCGGCTCGGGCAACCTCGCCCCCACCGTCACCCTGGCGCTCGCCCAGCAGCAGATCGTGCCCGAAGACCTGCGCATCGAGCAGGCCACGCTCGACGACGCGTTCCTCGCGCTCACCGGAAGGAAGCTCTCGTGAAGAAGATGCTGATCGTGGAGACCCGACTCTACCTGCGGGACTGGCCGTCGTTGTTGTTCACCATCGGGCTGCCGGTCGGGCTCCTGCTCGTGCTGGGCCTCAGCATCCCGGTCATGACCGAGGCCGGGACGTCGGGCGAGCGGATGGTGGACGCGCAGCTGCCCAGCATGATGACGCTGCTCGCGCTGCTCACGCTGGCCTGCAACATCGTGCCCGCAGTGCTCACCACGTACCGCGAGCGGGGTGTGCTCAGGCGGATGTCCACCACACCCGTGCATCCGGGGCGGCTGCTCGGCGTGCAGCTGCTGATCAACCTGGTCGTCGGCGTGGTGTCCGCGGCCATCCTGATCGGGGCCGGTGCCGTGGCGTTCGGCTCCCCGCTGCCGCGGCAGCCGGTCGCCTTCGTTTTCGTGTTCCTGCTCGGCAGCGCGGCGCTACTGGCCATCGGGCTGGTGATCGCCGCCCTCGCGCCGAACGGCAAGACCGCTCCCGGCATCGGGGCCGTGGTGATGTTCCCGCTGATGTTCCTGGGCGGGATGTGGGTGCCGCGCGAGATCATGCCGGACGCGCTGCGCGCCGTCAGCGACTTCTCCGTGGCGGGGCCGTTCGCCCAGGCGCTCAAGGACGCCTGGGCCGGACAGTCTCCCGAGCTCGGGCACCTCGCGGTGGTGGCCGCCGGACTGGTGATCTTCGGTGGGCTGGCCGTACGGCTCTTCCGGTGGGAGTGAGGCTAGCGCGCGGCCCAGACAGGCGGCGCGCCGGTCACGTTGCTCATCAGCGAGTAGAGCGAGGTCGAGGCCGTGATGAACATGCGGTTGCGCTTGGGCCCGCCGAACACCAGGTTCGCCGTGAACTCGGGCAGCCTGAGGCGGCCGATCAGCGTGCCGTCGGGGTCGTAGCAGAGCACCGCCTTGCCGGCCGCGGTCCAGACGCGGCCGGTGTTGTCGAGCCGGATCCCGTCGAAGTTGTCACCCTCGCTGCCCTCGGCGAACACCCTGCCGCCCGCGAGGGAGCCGTCGTCGCGCACGTCGAACACCCGCACGTGCCTGGCCCGCGTGTCGGCGACGTAGAGCCGGCTCTCGTCCAGCGAGAAGGCCAGGCCGTTGGGCCGTACGAAGTCGTCGGCCACGACGCGGACCTCGCCCGTCACCGGATCCGCGCGATAGACGTGGCAGCCGTCGATCTCCTGCTCGGCCGCGTGGCCCTCGTAGTCGCTGAGGATGCCGTACGGCGGGTCGGTGAACCAGACGGAGCCGTCGGAGCGGGCGACCGCGTCGTTGGGGCTGTTGAGCCGCCTGCCCTGCCAGCGGTCGGCGATCACCGTGATCGAGCCGTCGTGCTCGGTGCGGGTGACCCGGCGGTTGCCGTGCTCGCAGGTGATCAACCGGCCTTCGCGGTCGAGGGTGTTGCCGTTGGAGTAGCCGGACGGCTGCCGGAAGACTCCGACCGCGTCCGTCGTCTCGTCCCAGCGCAGCATGCGGTCGTTGGGGATGTCGCTCCAGACGAGGAACCGGCCGGCCGGGAAGTAGACCGGGCCCTCCGCCCAGCGGGTGCCGGTGTGGAGGCGTTCGACCCTGTCGTCTCCTCCGAAGGCGGCGAACCGCTCGTCGAGCACGTCGAACTCAGTGGGGATCGTGTCCGTCATGTCATCCACCATACGTAGTTCGGATCAGCCGACCAACAACGGTATATCATCTTGTCGTGGACGATATCGACAGAATGCTGATCGACCTGCTCCAGGACGACGCGACGCGGTCGTACGCGATGCTCGGCAAGGCGGTGGGGCTGTCCAGCGGCGCCGCGCACGAACGTGTGCGCAAGTTGCGCGAGCGCGGCGTCATCAGGCGCACGACGATCGAGGTCGACCAGGAGGCGCTCGGGCGCACGCTGACCGCGTACGTGCTGGTCGACGGCAGCACGTGGATGGGCGACAGCGGTGACAGGCTGGCCGCGATCCCGGAGATCGAGGAGGCGCACGTCATCGCCGGGCCCGCGTCGGTGCTGCTCAAGGTGCGTACGAGCGGGCCCAAGGAGCTGCAGGACCTGCTGCGTCAGGTCTTCCAGGTGGACGGGGTGACGGGCACGCAGACGGTCGTCGTCCTGCAGACCCTCTTCGAACGGGCCCTCAAGTAAACTCCAGGTATGACGAAGGTCGCCTGGAACACACGAGAGCTCACCGTAGGCCAGCTCGCCGAGCGCAGTGGCGTCGCCGCCTCCGCCCTGCACTTCTACGAGGCCAAGGGCCTCATCACGAGCCGCCGCACGTCCGGAAACCAGCGCCGCTACACCCGCGACAGCCTCCGCAGGGTCGCCTTCATCAGGCTGGCGCAGCGCATCGGCATCCCCCTGAAGACCATCAAAGACGCCCTCAGCCGCCTTCCCGACGAGCGCACCCCAACCCGCGACGACTGGGCCAGGCTGTCGGCCGCCTGGCGCGGCGAGCTCGACGACCGCATCGAGCAGCTCCAGCGGCTGCGCGACGACCTCACCGAATGCATCGGGTGCGGGTGCCTGTCGCTGGACCGCTGCCCGGTGGCCAACCCGTACGATCGGCTGGGCGACGAGGGGCCGGGCGCGCGGCGCATCGACACCCGGCTGTGCCCTCCTCAGACGCTCTGCTGCGTCCCGCCCGCTTGAGCTCCTGGCCCAGGGCCTTCTACGACGGCTCCTTCTGCGGCGGGACGATGAGCGTGGGCCGGCCCGCGTGGTGCAGCACATGGTTGGAGACGCTGCCGAGCAGCACAGACCTGACCCCCGCCAGGCCGCGCGAGCCGGTGACGATGAGCGAGGCGTCGATCTCGTCGGCCACGTCCACGATCTTCTTCCAGATCGACTCGTTGTCGGCCACCGCCCGATAGGCGACGTCGGACATCCCGCCCGCGATCGCCAGCTCGGCCCCCTCCTTGGCGTGCTGCTCGGCCTGCGCGTGGGCCGCGTCCTCGGCACCCACGTCGAACGCCGCAGCGGCCAGCGGGTATCTCTTGATCTGGAGGAGCAGCGGCTCCCACACCGTGACCACGACGGTGGGCTCGGCGGTCAGGTGTTTGGCCGCGAACTCGATGGCGGCGCGCGAGTCGGCCGAGCCGTCGTAGGCGACGAGGATGGTCATGGCGTTCTTCCCTTCGCTTCGCTCTTCAGCAGAGCACCGAAGCTCCACCGGTGAAGCACCGCATCGATCAGGCGCCATTCCGGAGCCCGCTGTCTGCTTGGTCACACCGAGCGGAAGTGCGCCTCTCATCGACCGCCGGCCGCCGGCCGCAAACGCCCCGCCGTGCTCCCCTGACCAGGCCGTTCCTGAGCGGCAGCGAATACTGGCTAAAGCTATTAGGAAAATGCCTTATAGTTGTCGGCGAACAGGAGGAAGCTTATGGTCAGAGCAGGGCTTACCCCGGAACGCCTGACCCGGGCGGGGGCCGAACTGGCCGACGAGGTCGGCTTCGACCAGGTGACCGTTTCGGCGCTCGCCCGGCGGTTCGACGTCAAGGTCGCGAGTCTCTACTCACACCTGAAGAACTCCCATGACCTCAAGACCAGGATCGCCCTGTTCGCCCTGGAGGAACTCGCCGACCGGGCGGCCGCCGCCCTGGCCGGACGGGCCGGCAAGGACGCCCTGGCCGCGTTCGCGGACGCCTACCGCGACTACGCACGGGAGCACCCCGGCCGCTACGCCGCCGCCCGGCTCCGGCTCAACCCCGAGACGGCGGCCGCCAGTGCCGGCGTACGGCACGCACAGATGTCGCGGGCGATCCTGCGCGGCTACGACCTGACCGAGCCGGACCAGACGCACGCGGTCCGGATGCTGGGCAGCGTCTTCCACGGCTACGTCAGCCTGGAGATGGCCGGGAGCTTCAGCCACACCGCCGTCGGCACACAGGAATCCTGGGCCTGGATCCTGGATTCCCTCGACGCTCTGCTGCGGAGCCGGGGGCCGGCGGCGGGCCGCACCGCCGGAGGCGGCTCGCCGATGCCCGTGAGCGATCCCGAGTTTGATCGACAAGGTTGAGAGAATGATCACCGAGCCCGACTGGATCACCACGCCTGTCACCGCGGACATGTTGCGCGGTTTCCTCGACGTGGAAGCGACCGCGCACGGCCTGCTGCCGCATCGGCTGCCCGCCCGGGCGCGCCGGCAGATCCCCGACGACCGACTGGCCGTGGCCGAGGCGCAGGCCTCCGGCGTGCGGTTGTCCTTCCGCACCCGCGCCACCACGATCGAACTGGACACCCTGCCCACCAAGCGGGTCTACCGAGGTTTCCCGCCCCCGGCCGACGGCGTGTACGACCTGCTGGTCGAGGGACGTCTCGCCGCCCAGGCCACGGTGGCCGGCGGCCGAGTCCGTACGATCACCGACATGGTCACCCAGTCCGCCGACGTGCGTGAGGGGCCCGCCGGCACTGCCCGGTTCACCGATCTGCCGGCGGGTGACAAGGACGTCGAGATCTGGCTTCCGCATACGGAGATCACCGAGCTGATCGCCTTGCGCACCGACGCCCCCGTCGAGCCGGCACGCGACAGCGGGCGCAGGGTGTGGCTGCACCACGGCAGTTCCATCAGCCACGGCTCGAACGCCGCCCACCCGACCGCGATCTGGCCGGCCCTGGCAGCCGCACAAGGCGAAGCGGAGCTGGTCAACCTGGGGTTCGGTGGCAGCGCGCTGCTGGACCCGTTCACTGCCCGCGCGATGCGCGACACCCCCGCGGACCTGATCAGCGTCAAGCTCGGCATCAATGTCGTCAACGGCGACGTGATGCGTTTGCGCGCCTTCGCCCCTGCGGTCCACGGCTTCCTGGACACCGTCCGCGAGGGGCATCCGACCACTCCACTGCTGGTCGTGTCGCCCATCCTGTGCCCGGTCCAGGAGGACACCCCCGGCCCGCTCGCACCCGACTTCGACGGCGTGACCTTGCGGTTCAAGGCCACGGGCGATCCGGCCGAGCGCGCCGCCGGGCGCCTGACGCTGAACGTCATCCGCGACGAACTCGCGCGGATCGTCGAGCAGCGGACGGCTGACGACCCGAACCTGCACTACCTCGACGGCCGTGACCTTTACGGCGAGACCGACTACGCCGAAATCCCGCTGCCCGACGAGGTCCACCCTGATCCCGCAGGGCACCGCCGCATCGGCGAGAACTTCGCGCGGCTGGTCTTCGGCGACGGCGGCCCTTTCGCCGCCAAGACCGGCTGACGGTACCGGCCCGGCCGCGCGGCCCTTGGCGAGCCGCTAGTGCTGGGCCATGTCGACGAACCGGCTGTAGTGGCCCTGGAACGCCACCGTCACGGTGGCGGTGGGGCCGTTACGGTGCTTGGCCACGATCAGGTCCGCCTCGCCCGCCCTGGGCGACTCACGCTCGTAAGCGTCTTCCCTGTGCAAAAGGATCACCATGTCGGCATCCTGCTCGATAGAACCACTTTCGCGCAGATCGCTTACTTGAGGGCGTTTGTCGGTGCGTTGTTCGGGGCCTCGGTTGAGCTGGGAGATCGCGATGACGGGGACCTCGAGCTCCTTGGCCAGCAGCTTGATGGCACGGGAGATCTCCGAGACTTCGTTCTGGCGGCTCTCGACCCTCTTCGGCGAGCTCATCAGTTGGAGGTAGTCGATGATCACGAACCTGAGGTCGTTGCGCTGTTTGAGCCGCCGGCACTTGGCCCGGATCTCCATCATCGACATGTTGGGCGAGTCGTCGATGAACAGCGGCGCCTCCGCCACCTCGCTCATCCGGCGGGCCAGGCGGGTCCAGTCGTCGTCGCCCATCATGCCGGAGCGCATGGCGTGCAGCGCCACGCGGGCCTCGGCGGACAGCAGACGCATGGTGATCTCGTTACGGGACATCTCCAGCGAGAAGATGACCGTGGTCATCCCATGCTTAATAGCCGCAGACCGGGCGAAATCCAGACCGAGCGTGCTGTTATGCGTCGGTATACATGATCTGCTCGCAAGGTACATGTGGTCGGCGTTGTCCACTTCAACGCATCGGACAGGGCGCGATGGGACAGGGCGGACGTCGACGATGTAGCGGACCAGCGTGGTCGGGTGTGCGGTGCCGACCTGCCTGGACGCCTTGCGGGACAGCCGGAAGACCTTGTCAGGAGTGGTGAAGTTGATCATGTAGCAGGTGGAGGAGTCCTCGGTCCTGCCCTTGACCGGCTTCGTCCGCATGGTGGCCTTGTAGCCGAGGCTCAGGATGAGCTCGAGGGCGTCATGGGCGAGCCTTCGGTTCGTCAGCGCGAGCTGGATCTGCCCGGCTGCGCTGACATAACCGTCAGTGTCGAGCAGGCCGGCCAGCAGTTCACGCCTCTGCTGTTCCGACCCACGCAGGTAGACCCGCGGGATGTGCTTGTCACGGAGGACTCCGAGCGTACGCAGAATGCCCTGGACGGTGCCATGATTCCTGTGGCAGTCCTGACAACGTCGCAGGCCGCTCGTGGGCCGACCACAATCAGGACACGTCGGTGCCGCCACGGGCGCCGAGACGAATCGCGCCTTGCCTCCACAGGTGCGGCCGCAAGTGCGCACCTCGGCAGTCCGCGGGACGAGCGTGGAACCGCACACCACGCAGGCACGGACGCCGGCGGGTTCCGGCTCGGGAAGACTCATGCGATAGGTGATGGTGGAGCCCGCTCGCGTGATGCGCAGCCCTTCGGCCCTCAGATTGGCGATGATCTCCGGATCGGTCGTGGTGAAGCGTGCCGCCGCGCTCTCGCCGTCACCGAGCCAAACCCCGAGCGCGTACGGCGCCAGCGGCACATCCTGTGGCGCGAGATCGAAGGGCGCCGCAACCGCCACCGCGTGGTTGGGCCGGTTGTCAGACGCACAGCGCAACGAAGCCGCGATCTCCTCGGTGGTGACCACGCTCTTGTGCTCTGCCGTCAGGGCTGCGTGCTTCGGCGTCGTGACGCGTGCGTAGAGGGCTCCGAAAAGCTCCGCCGCCGGATAGGCCGGGAGGTGTCGTACGTAATCGGTGCGGATCGGCCTGCCCACGCGGGCAGGGATCTTGCCGACGGACCGGATCTCCTTCTGCACCGTGTGCAGGACATGGCGGAACTCCTCCCCCACGACCACAAGCGCTTCGCGGTGAGTGACCGGCTTGTCAGGCTCGGTACAAGCCGACCGGCAGGCTTCTTCCACCCGCCGTACCGCTGCGTCGGACCAGTAGAGAGCGCGGCCGGCGTGCGCGGCCCGCCTGGACGCGCGGGTGGTGGTGCGCCACTGGTGCTGAGCGTCCGCGACGATCACGGTGCCGTCGCTGAACTCCACCTCATAGCACGGCCGGGCGTACATGATGTCCGTTGCGGCGACCATCCGCGTCGGGCGTCCGTCGGCTCCGATCAGCTGATCGCCAACCTTGACCTCACCCATCGTCGTCCAGCCCGTAGGCGTGGGCAGCGGGGTGTCGAGCGCGAGCGCCTTGCCGATGGCCGGCCGGGCGGCGACGACGATCATCTGGCCGGGGTGGAGGCCGTTGGTGAGCTGGTCGAGGTCCTGGAAGCCGGTGGGCACACCGACCATCTGGCCGCCGCGGCTGCCGATGGCCTCCAGCTCGTCGAGGGCGCCGGGCATGATGTCGGCCAGCGGCGCGTAGTCCTCGGACGTGCGGCGCTCGGTGACCTTGTAGATCTCGGCCTGGGCGCGGTCGACGAGGTCGTCGACCTCTTCGTTCTGGCCGCCGTAGCCGTAGGAGACGATGCGGGTGCCGGCCTCGATGAGGCGGCGGAGGATGGCCTGCTCCCGGACGATCTTGGCGTAGTAGCCGGCGTTGGCGGCGGTGGGGACGACGGCCGTAAGGGTGTGGAGGTAGGCGGCGCCGCCGACCCTGGCCATCTCGCCGCGCTTTTGCAGCTCGTCGAAGACGGTGACCGCGTCGGCGGGCTCGCCCCGGCCGTAGAGGTCGGTGATGACGTCGTAGACCATCTGGTGCGCGGGGCGGTAGAAGTCGTCGGAACGCAGGATCTCGACGACGTCGGCGATGGCGTCTTTCGACAGGAGCATGCCGCCGAGCACCGACTGCTCCGCGTCGATGTTGTGCGGCGGGGTGCGCTCGAAGCCTGGACCTGCGCCACCGGTCTCTTCGTCAATGCTCACCGCGCCCCCTCGAACCTCGCAGGCGGTCGCACCACCCCCACTTGTAGTCGACCGGTCTGACAGTTTCGCGGAGTCGCGGTCAGTCGGCAACGTGGCCTGTGGACAACCTTGTGGTCAAGCTGTGCACTATCGCCCCCAGCCTGTGAAAGGCCTGTGGACGGGGCTGGGGATAACTCTTTCGTATTTCCGCAGAAGCCGTCCTGAGCTGGGAGAAGACCGTCCACCGGCTGTGGAGGGAAGAAAGTTTCCCCGACATGCCGTGTAAGGCCCATAATGGACCAATGCCCATTACCTCCAGAGACCGGGAGATCCTGCGACTGGCCGTGCCCGCGTTCGGCGCGCTGGTCGCCGAGCCACTGTTCCTGCTGGCCGACTACGCCATTGTGGGGCACGGCCTGGGCACCACGGCGGTGGGCGCGCTGGGCGTGGCCGGCGCGGTCCTCACCACGCTGGTCAACCTGTGCGTCTTCCTCGCCTACGGCACCACGGCCTCCGTGGCTCGGCAGACGGGCGCCGGCAACCACGAGCGGGCCATGCGCAGCGGCGTGGACGGGATCTGGCTGGCGCTGGGCATCGGCGTCGCGCTGATCGCCGTGTGCTGGCCGCTCGCACCGGCCATCGTGGAGGTGTTCGGAGCGGCGCAGGAGCAGAGCGCGCAGGCGGTGACGTACCTGCGGATCAGCCTGCTAGGCGCGCCCGGGATGCTGGTCGTGCTGGCGGGCACGGGCGTGCTGCGCGGCCTGCAGGACACGGTCACGCCGCTGGCGGTGGCCGTGGGCTCGTTCGGGCTGAACGCGGCGCTCAACGCGTGGTTCGTGCTGGGGCTGGGGTGGGGCATCGCCGGGTCGGCCTGGGGCACCGTGCTCGCGCAGACGCTCGGCGCCGCCGTCTATCTCGTCGTGGTGGTCAGGGGCGCGCTGCGGCTGGGGACGGCGCTGACGCCTCGGCTCGAAGGGCTCAGGCAGGCGGGCACGGCCGGGTTCGCGCTGCTGATCCGTACGGCATGCCTGCGAGCCGCGCTGCTCGTGGCCACCATGGTCGCCACCAGAATGGGCCAGGCCGAGCTGGCCGCGTTCGCCATCGCCACCCAGGTGTGGACGATGCTCGCCTTCGCCCTCGACGCCATCGCCATCGCCGGGCAGGCGATCACGGGGCGCTCGCTCGGCGCGGGCGACGTAGCCGCCACCAGGGCCGCGACCAGGCGCATGGTCCAGTGGGGCGCTTGGTCGGGCATCGTCCTCGGCGGGCTGGTCATCGCGGCGCGGCCACTACTGCCCGGGTTGTTCGACGCCGACCCCGCGGTCACCGCGCTGCTGCTGGCCGTGTTGTGGCCGGTGGCCTTGTTCCAGCCGGTGTGCGGGGTGGTGTTCGTGCTGGACGGCGTGCTGATCGGCGCGGGTGACCAGCGTTACCTCGCGTGGGCGGGGGTGTGGACGACGCTGGCCTACCTGCCTGCCGCCCTCCTCGCCGCCGGTTTCGGCGTGGTCGCTCTCTGGTGCGCGCTCGGGGTGTGGATGTTCGCACGCCTGATCACCCTGGTACGCCGAGCCGCCGGCACTGCCTGGCTGGTGACCGGGGCGTGACCTGCTCGTGCTTGCCGTTGTCCATGTGGTGAGACATGGTGGGCGAGGTCCCCGAGGGGTGTTCCGTGTCCACGATTCTGCGACGACTGCCTCCTTCTGAGGCGACCGGGCTGCGCACAGGCGCCCGGCACAGCCTGGCCGAGGTCTACCGCCCGGCCGACCTCGTGGTGCTCGGCTTCGGTGTGATGATCGGCGCGGGCATCTTCAGCATCGCCGGCCAGCAGGCCGCCACCACGGCCGGTCCTGGCGTGATCCTCTCGTTCATGATCGCGGGGATCGCGTGCCTGCTCGCCTGCCTGTGCTACGCCGAGCTGGCGTCCACGATGCCGACCTCCGGCAGTGCCTACACCTTCACGTACGTCATCTTCGGCGAGGTCTGGGCGTGGATCATCGGCTGGGCGCTGATCCTGGAGCTGCAGTTCGCCGCGGCCGTGGTGGCCAGGGCGTGGGCGGCGATCGCGGTCGGAGCCATCGCCGCCTTCGGCGTGCGTGTGCCGAACGCGGAGCTCGTGGGCGACGTGCTGGTGCTCGTGATCCTGCTGCTGCTCACCGGCATCGTCGCGCTCGGCGCGCGGATCGGGCTGCGGGCACTGTGGATCATGGTGTCGGCCAAGCTGCTGGCCGTCGGCGCGGTCATCGTCGTGGGCCTGACCCAGGTCGACGTGGCGAACATCGGCGAGTTCCACGTGCCGCCCACGACGCTGCCGACCCCGCCGGCCACCGTGCTGGAGATCGCGGTCGGGCAGAGCCAGGCGTTCGGCTGGTTCGGCATCTTCGCGGCGGCCTCGGCCATCGCGTTCGCGTACATCGGGTTCGACGTGCTCGCCACCGCGGCAGAGGAGACCGTCAACGCCTCCAGGGCCGTGCCCAAGGGCATGATCCGCAGCCTGGTGCTCACCACGGTCATCTACCTCGCGGTCGCCCTGGTCATGGTGGGCATGGTCTCCTACACGCGGATCTCGGTGGAGGCGCCGCTGTCCAGCGCGTTCCGTGCGGCGGGCGTCGACTGGATGGTGCACGTCATCGACGTGGGCGCGGTGCTCGGTCTGACGACCGTGATCCTGGTGCTGATCGTGGGGCAGACCCGGGTGTTGTTCTCGATGGCCCGCGACGGGCTGATCCCCCGGGGCCTGGCGTCCGTCAGCCGCCGTTACCACACGCCCACCAGGGTGACGCTGCTGATCGGGTTCGTGGCGATCATGCTGGCGGAGTTCGTGCCGGTGCTCACGATGCAGGAGCTCGTGGTGATCGGTGCGCTGTTCGCCTTCTTGTTCGTCTCGGCGGGGGTGATCGTGATGCGGCGGCGCATGCCCGGCCTGGAGCGCGGGTTCAAGGTGCCGCTCTCGCCGCTGCTGCCCGCGCTCTCGCTGGTGGCCACCCTCTGGCTCATGGTCAACCTGCGGGTGCTGACCTGGGCGTGGTTCGTCCTGTGGATGGCCTTCGGCCTGCTGGTCTACCTCGCGTACGGCCGCCGCCACAGCCTGCTGGCCCGGCCCCGCGACCCGGTCGAGCCGCCACGCGGGCGGCACCGGCGCTGACTCAGAACCGGCCCGATTCGAGCACGCTGCGCAGGAACTCCCGGGTACGCGCGTTCTCCGGCTCGGTGAAGATCTTCTCGGCCGGCCCCTTCTCCAGCAGCACGCCCCCGTCGAGGAAGCACACCGTGTCGGAGATGTCGCGGCAGAAGCCCATCTCGTGAGTGGTGAGGATCATCGTCATGCCCGACTCCTTGAGCTCCCTGATGATGCCCAGCACCTCGACCACCAGCTCGGGGTCCAGCGCCGAGGTGACCTCGTCGAGCAGCATCAGCCGCGGCTGGGTGGCCAGCGCCCTGATGATGGCCACCCGCTGCTGCTGGCCGCCGGAGAGCTGGTCGGGGTAGGCCCGCGCCTTGTCCGCCAGTCCGAACCTGGCCAGCAGGTCGTGCGCCTGCTCCTCCGCCTCTCCCCTGGCCACCCGGTGCACCTGCCGGGGCGCCAGCGTGACGTTGTCGAGCACGGTCATGTGCGGGAACAGGTTGAACGCCTGGAACACGATGCCCAGCCGCTTGCGCACGTCATCGACGTTCACGCGGGGATCGGTGATCTCCTCGCCGTCGAGGTGGATCGTGCCGTCGTCCACGGTCTCCAGCAGGTTGACGCAGCGCAGCAGCGTGGACTTTCCCGAACCGGACGCGCCGATCAGGCTCACCACCTCGTGCGGGTCGACGTCCAGGTCGATGCCGCGCAGCACGCCGTGCCCGCCGAAGAACTTCCACACCCCGTCGATCGAAAGGACGCTCATGCGCCACGCCTCCTGCGCGTACGGGCGGCCAGATGGTCGGTGAACCTGGCCATGGGGATGGTGAGCAGGATGAACAGCAGCGCGGCGGCGAGGTAGGGCGTGTAGTTGAACGTGCTGGCCGCGTGGATCTGCGCCTGCCTGAGGGCCTCCAGCGGTCCGATGGTGGCCACCAGCGCCGTGTCCTTCTGCAGCGAGACGAAGTCGTTCAGCAGCGGCGGCACCACCCTGCGGGTGGCCTGCGGCAACACCACGAACCGCATGGTCTTGGCATGGCTCAGCCCGAGCGAGCGGGCCGCGGCCACCTGGCTGGGATGGATCGACTCGATGCCGGAGCGGAACACCTCGGCCACGTACGCGCCGTAGGAGAGGGTCAGCGCGATGATGCCCAGCGTGGCCAGGTCGGTGGGGATGCCCTGCAGGCTCAGGGCGGGCAGCCCGAACCCCACCAGATAGATCACCAGGATCGTCGGCACGCCGCGGAAGATGTCGGTGTAGAGCGTGGCCAGCGCCCGGATCGGGAAGAACGCGGGCGTCCTGATGCCCCTGGCCAGCGCCACGAGCAGCCCCACGATCAGGATCAGCGGCTCGGCGATCAGAAAGATCTTGATGTTGAGCAGGAACCCGCTCAGCACGTCGGGCAGCGCCTCGCGGAACTGGCCGAAGTCGAAGAACGTCTCCTCCACCCGCGGCCAGCCCGGCGAGCGCGTGACGACCCACGCGACCAGGACGACGAAGACGACCGTCGAAGCCGTCGCGATGGAGGCCGTGCGGCGGCCCCGCGACCTGCGGATGCGCTCGCGCTCGGCCTGCCGCTCCGACGTGACCCACTCGCTCACCGAGGGATCACTTCAGCTCGGGCGCGCCCGCCGCCGAGCCGAGCCACTGCTGCTCGATCTTGGCCAGCTCGCCCTTCGACTTCAGCGCGTCCACCGCCCGGTCCACGCAGGACTTGAGCGCGCTGCCCTTCTCCATGACCAGCCCGAACTCCTCAGGCGTGCCGCCCGTCGAGCTGAACTGGCCCACGATCTTGGAGTTCTCCACCTGCGCGGCCGTCACGTAGAACGCCGTGGGCAGGTCGACGACGATCGCGTCGACCTGCTTGTTCTTCAGCGCGTTCACGGCGTCGACCTGCTCGTTGTAGACGTTGGGGTCATCGCTGGGCTGGATGACGCTCTTGACCGCCTCAAGCGAGGTCGTCCCCACCTGTACGCCGATCTTCGCGTCCTTCAGCTCGGCCAGGCTCTTCGCCCCGGCCACCTTGCTTCCGTCGACCGCCACGACGGCCTGCTTGACCGTGTAGTAGCCGTTGCTGAAGTCGACCGCCTTGGCCCGGTCAGGCGTGATCGAGACCTGGTTGACGTCGAAGTCGAACTGCTTCTTCCCCGGGGCGAACGCCGAGTCGAACTTGACCGTGCTCCACTGCACCTCGGTGCGGTCGAAGCCGAGCTCACCCGCCACGGCGAACGCCACCGCGCTCTCGAAACCCTGCCCGTTGCTCGGGTCGTCGTCCTTGAACCACGGCTCGTAGGCTGGTTTGTCGGTGCCGACGGTCAGCTTGCCGGGGTTGACGAGCTGGAGTTGCTCCTTGGCACAGGCGGTGGACCCGGTCGGGGCGGCCGTGGTGGCCGTGTCGTCGGCGGGTGCGCAACCAACGACCGCCACCGCGAGCGCGAGCAGCATCAAGGGACGGGCCATGGCCGAGCCTCCAGGGGGACGTGCGAAAGAACGACGGCATTCTACGCTGCCCAAATAGGGAATATCGCCCACGGGTCCCCTGTACCACGGCAATCGGGCCACGTGAGCTCGCTTCACGGCGCTCGGCCGGTGACGGGTCAGAGGCCGTTTCCTGGAGGGCCCTCAGCCGGAGTGCGGCGGGTGGCGGGCCCACGCAGCGCGTAACGGAAAGGGCGCTGTGCGGCGGGAAAGCGAAAGCCCCCCTCCGCGGCATCGGGAGAGGGGCCTCTGCGAGCAGGTCAGCCTGCGACGACCTCGACGTCGATCGAAGCGGACACCTCGGGGTGCAGCTTGACGGTGACCTTGTGCGAGCCGACGCTCTTGATCGCATTGACGATCTCGATGCGGCGGCGGTCGATGATCGGGCCGCCGGCGGCCTTGACGGCCTCGGCGATGTCGCCCGTGGTGATCGAGCCGAACAGGCGGCCGGACTCGCCGGCCCGGGTGGCCAGGCGCACGCGCAGGGCGCCGAGCTGGCCGGCGACCTCCTTGGCGGTGCCGAGGTCGCGGATCTCGCGAGCGTCGCGGGCCTTCCTGATGGTCTCGATCTGCTTCTCGGCGCCGCGCGTCCAGCGCATGGCGTAGCCGCGCGGGATGAGGTAGTTACGGCCGTAGCCGTCCTTCACCTCGACGACGTCGCCAGGGGTGCCGAGGCCGGAGACCTCGTTGGTGAGGATGAGCTTCATGTCGACATGCCTCCTTAGCGCGCCGTGCTCGTGTAAGGCAGCAGGGCCACCTCACGGGCGTTCTTGATAGCGGTCGCCACGTCGCGCTGGTGCTGGGTGCAGTTGCCCGTCACCCGGCGGGCACGGATCTTGCCGCGGTCGGAGATGAACTTCCGCAGCAGCGCCGTGTCCTTGTAGTCGACGTAGGAGATCTTGTCATGGCAGAACAGGCAAACCTTCTTCTTGGGCTTGCGCAGTGCCGGCTTGGCCATCGTGGTGCTCCTCTCAGAGCCCCGCACCAGGGCGGGAATGGACAGTCATCCGCTTGCGCGGATCTTGGGTGTTAGAAAGGCGGTTCGTCGCTGAAGTCGTTGCCGCCGCCGCCGAAGCCGCCGCCCTGCTGGCCGCCTCCGCCACCGAAGCCGCCGCCGCCACCGCCGCCGCCCTGGGGCGGGGCGGGCGTCGCGGAGGCCCACGGGTCGTCGGCCGGGCCGCCGCCGAAGCCGCCGCCCCCACCCTGGCGGGAGGTGCGGTTGACCTTGGCGGTGGCGTTGCGCAGGGACGGGCCGACCTCGTCGACCTCGACCTCGTAGACCGTGCGCTTCTCGCCTTCCTTGGTCTCGTAGGACCGCTGCTTGAGCCGCCCCTGCACGATGACCCGCATGCCGCGCTGGAGGCTCTCGGCGGCGTTCTCCGCCGCCTGCCGCCACACGTTGCAGGTCAGGAAGAGGCTCTCGCCGTCTTTCCACTCGTTGGTCTGACGATCCATATACCGCGGAGTGGATGCGATGCGGAATCGAGCCACCGCTTGCCCCGTCGGGGTGAAGCGCAGCTCCGGGTCGTCGACAAGGTTGCCGACAAGGGTGATTACGGTGTCGCCTGCTGCCATGGCTAGCGCTCGCCTTCCTGCACGCCTTCGCTTGGGTTTCGGCTCAGACTACGGCCGCCGCCCGACAAAATGCCGGGCAACGAGCTTGCTCAGTGCACGTCGGGACGCAGGACCTTGGTGCGGAGGATGCCCTCGTTGAGGTTCATCTGCCGGTCGAGCTCCTTGACCGTCGCGGGCTCCGCGGACAGGTCGATGACGGCGTAGATGCCTTCGGACTTCTTGTCGATGTCGTAGGCGAGACGGCGACGGCCCCAGACGTCGACCTTCTCCACGGTGCCACCGTCGTTGCGGACCACGGTGAGGAACTGGTCGAGGGACGGCGCGACGGTGCGCTCATCGAGCGAAGGGTCCAGAATGACCATTACTTCGTAACGACGCATGCGGGACTCCAACCTCCTCTGGACTCTTGCGGTCACGACACTCTGCCGTGACAGGAGGACGCTGACGTCTGAGCCCTGACGCCCCTTTCGGCGCCCGGGGGTGATGGGTCATCCATCACGACGCAGCGTGCCCAAGGTTACCAGCATCGACAAGGTGGGAAAGCCTTTAGGAAACCGAGGGGGTGGTGATTGTGCCACATGTGCTTCAGCCCTCCGAACAGGAGCGGTTCCGTCTCACGCTCAACACCGACGGACGTTCGCACCCGATGGAGAACACCCTGGCCGTCGTCACACTGGTCTGCGGCGTGGTGGCGTTCGTGGCGACGTTCTGGGACTCCGCGCACATGATCGCGTCCTGGTTCGGCACGCTGGGGTTCGGCGTCGGTCTCTACTCTCAGTACGTCTCGGCGACCACGCCGCAGCGCACGCTGAACGTCGTCGGGCTCGTGGGGGCGTTCGTGGGTGCCGCGCTCGGCATCGCCCACGGCGGCTTCCTCCCGCATCCGTGAGCCCTTCGCAAGAGCAACGGCCCCCGGCGCCCGCGCCTGGGGCCGTTGCTCTATATGGGCTTATCCGCTGATGTGCAGGTCTATCCCGAGCAGCACCAGGAACCAGAGGAAGACGGAGAGCAGCGCCTCGGCGAGATCCTTGAGGAGTCCTGGGGTGATGTAGTCGTAGACCCATGCGACGTATATGCCGATGGCCACGTAGATCACGATGATCAGCGCTCGTAAGCGCCAGCGGCTCATGGTTTCTCCTCGGATCGGGGGTGCCAGGCGACTTCCCCGGCGCGCCCTGGCCAAACGGATAAGCTCGGTGACATGGTGCGCATCGGAGCTCACGTCGACCAGGACGACCCCGCCGCTCACGCCGAGGAGGTCGGGGCGGAGGTGGTGCAGTTCTTCCTCGGCGACCCCCAGGGCTACAAGAAGCCCGTGCTGCCCGCCAAACCGGTCAAGGGCGTCGACATCTACATCCACGCCCCCTACCTCGTCAACGTGGCCACCACCAACAACCGCATCAGGATCCCGAGCCGCAAGCTGCTGCAGCAGCACGTCACGGCGGCCGCGGGGATCGGCGCCAAGGGCCTGATCGTGCACGGCGGTCATGTCGGCAAGGACGACGACCCCCAGGCCGGGTTCGACAACTGGCGCAAGGTGTTCGAGCGCATGGAGTGCCCCATCCCCGTGCTGATCGAGAACACCGCGGGCGGCGGCAACGCGATGGCGCGCAAGCTGGAGCGCATCGCCCGGCTGTGGGACGCGCTCGACGGGTTCGACGTGGGCTTCTGCCTCGACACCTGCCACGCCCACGCGGGCGGCGAGGAGTTGGTCGACCTGGTCGACCGGGTCAAGGCCATCACCGGCCGGATCGATCTGGTCCACTGCAACGACTCCCGCGACGCCTTCGACTCCGGCGCCGACCGCCACGCCAACCTGGGCAAGGGGAATATCGACCCGGAGCTGATCCTGGCGGTCTGCCGGGCGGCCGCGGCGCCTGTCGTGGTGGAGACGCCGGCCGAGGGCCAGGCCGACGACATCGCCTTCCTGAGGAAGAACCTCTAGGGAAACACACAGCCTGTGGATAACTTCCCTGGATTACCGAGGAAAGAAAGGGGGTAGAAAGATCAGCCCGCCCACGCGCCATCAAGGAACCGGGCGGCGTTGACCAGCATGAGCGGCCCCGAAATCAGGACATAGAGGGCCAGCACCCATGCCTTCCTGGTCATGACCTTGGCGACCAGCACCCACACCGGAAACCACAACAACAGCGAGCGCGGGATCGAGAGATAGTACGCCGACGTCATCAGCGCCGCCGCCTGCGCCCCCGTGTAGACCAGCTCGCTCCACCGGCGCAACACGAGCAGCCAGACCAGCGCCGCGACGGCCACCACGGCCCCCACGATCTCCATCCTGAAGGCCACCGCGAAGTCGTCGGCGCCCATGGCGGAGTGCCAGGTCGTCTGCCACGCCTCCCACGGCCACACGAAGTCGCGCCCCCACCCGGTCTCCTGCGCGTGCTTCCAGGCCAGCCAGTCACCCGTCCTGCTGTAGTGGTAGGACGAGTACGCCACCAGCGGGACGAGGGGCACCACCAGCCACCCAGCCCGGCGCGGCGCCTCCTTCTTCGTGACGAACTCCACGATGAGGGCGACCGCCAGGAACAGCCCGGTGATCCGCACGCAGGAGGCGCCCACGGCCAGCAGCGCCGCCGCAGGCCAGCGCCCCTGCCTGGCGGCCAGCCACGCGGGGATGGCGAAGGCCAGGAAGAGCGACTCGCTGTAGCCCGCGGCCAGGAACACCGCCATCGGGAAGAGCAGCAGTGCCAGCACCGCCATCCAGCCGGAGGCGCCCTCGAACTCGGCCAGCCGGGCCAGCGCCATCATGGCGACGGCCCCGGCGGCCAGCGAGACCAGCAGCCCGGCCGCCGCCCAGTCGGGGACGACCAGGTAGACCATGCGCAGCGCCGCGGGCAGCCCGGGGAAGAACGCGGGCAGCCCTTCGTCCACCGGTTTGCCCGGCTCGCCGTCGTAGCCGTACT
Organism: Nonomuraea diastatica; assembly: GCF_004349015.1. Classification (NCBI taxonomy): domain Bacteria; kingdom Bacillati; phylum Actinomycetota; class Actinomycetes; order Streptosporangiales; family Streptosporangiaceae; genus Nonomuraea; species Nonomuraea diastatica. Next base: position 5,418 of record NZ_SMKP01000082.1, on the reverse strand, counting down.
GGGCGATCGTGATGAACAGCGTGGCATCCCACTTACGCCACTTGTCCAGATATTCGCCCAGTGTCACGCCGAGCACGGTCGCCAGCAGGAGCCCGGCCCGCGAGCCGCACCAGAGCAGCAGCGCGTCCCGGCCGGACGAGCGTGTGATCATCGGGCGATGGAGGCCAAGGTGAAGCGGTCACGCGCGCCGGCGAACACGCCGCCCGCCTGGTCGTCGAGCCCGGCCTGCCGCACCACGTCCTTGTCGGGACGCAGGATGTCGCGCACCACGAACGCCATCATGATGCCGATCGTGATGACCCGCCCCCAGACGGCGGTGAAGTACGTGTCGTCGCCGATGCCCAGGTCGTCCCTGCTGAGCGGCGGCTGCGCGAGCAGGTAGAGCCAGATGGCGACGAAATACCACACCTCGGCGAGCTGCCACAACGCCAGCGGCTTCCAGTTGGGCCTGGCCAGCACGGCGAACGGCACCAGCCACAACACGAACTGCGGCGACCACACCTTGTTCGTTATCATGAACGCGGCAAGCGCCAGGAAGCAGATCTGCGCCAGCCTCGGCCGCCGCGGCGCGGCCAGCGTGAGCACGGCGATGCCGAAGCACAGGATGGCCAGCGACGCCATGCCGAGCGTGCTGACGTCGGCCTCGCCCAGGACCGGCCAGCCCTTGTTCTGGAAGAACAACCACGGCGAGCCCCAGTCGACGCCGCGTTCCTGGGAAAAGACGTAGAACCGGCGCCAGCCGTCCCACGCGAAGACCATGAACGGCAGGTTGACCACGAGCCACGCGCCGGCCGCCGAGCCCATGGTGACCAGGAACGGCCGCCATCGCCCCGTGCGCCAGGTGAGCAGGAACAACGCGCCCACGAACATCAGCGGATAGAACTTCGTGGCGATCGCCAGCCCGAGCAGCACCCCGGCCAGCACCTGCCGCTTTCGTGCCCAGGCCAGCAGCATGCCCATGGACAGCGCGCCCGCGATGAGGTCCCAGTTGATGTACGCGGCCAGCACCACGGCGGGCGCGACGGCGTACCAGAGCGGGTCCCACCGCCGCGTGGGCCCGGCCACCGCGGCCATCAGCAGCACGCCGGCCACGAGGGAGACGCCGAGCAGGATGACCGTCAGGTCGTAGAACCTGACCGCCTGCGCGACCTGGTCGGGCTCCAGCCACCGGGCGATCCAGCTGAACGCCTGCATGACCTCACCCAGTACCACCGGGTATTCGACCTGCTTGTCGAACGGCACATCGGCGAAGTAGGGGTTCTGGGTGGCCAGCTGCCTGTCGAAGTAGAGCGGGTAGATGTCGGTGTAGCAGAAGTTCGTGTACGTCGAGATCTGGTCGTTCCAGCCGCCGGTGCGGCACGGCAGCCGCACGACGTACGCGAGAGACGCCCCCAGGGCCGCGAACAGCCCCAGGGGAAGGTACGGGATGGCGCGCGCCACCAGCGGCGAGCGCACCTCCGTGCTCGTCATTGGTCCTCAAGCCTGCCGTTGACCGGCCCCTGGCCTCCGCCTCTCCGGTCGGGCCCGGTGTCGCCGCCCGCCACGTTCGGGTCGTCGATCTCGGGGAACCCGTCGTCGGCCGGCGGCGGATCGTCGATGGTGGGCTCGTCGCCGGTGTCGCCGTCGCAGCCGATGAGGCAGTCGGGATCGTCGCCGCTCTCGTCGTCGAAGGGGTTGTCACCGTTGTCGAACGGGTTGTCCGGCGTCGTCGTCGGCGTGGGCGTCGGGCTCGGGACGATGTTCTCCGGCGTGCCGATCTCGGCCTTCTCGGGGAACTGCTCGACCGGCTTGCCCTCGTGCGCGGCCAGCATGAAACGTTGCCAGGCGATCGTGGGCGGACCTGCGCCTTCGAAGCCCAGGGACACCTCGAACGGTCTGGTGTACGGGTTGTTGAGGTCGTACTTCTTGCTCGCCTTGCCCTTGGGCGTGATGGGGCAGTTGGAGTGGATCGGCGGGACGACCTTGCCGCTCTTCGTCCTGCACTGCTCGCGGTAGAACCCGACGGCGGTGGAGATCTGCGGCGTGTAGCCGACGAACCAGGCGCCGTTCTCGTCGTTGTTGGTGCCGGTCTTGCCGGCGGCAGGCCTGTTGCCCAGACCCTTGCCCGCCGCGGTGCCGCTGCGCAGCACCTCCGCCATGGCTACGGTGGAGTCGGCGGCGACGCCGGGGTCGATGACCGACTTGGTGATCTGCTGCTCGGGATAGGCGACCTGGTTGTTCTGCTCGACCTTCTGCACGACGTGGTAGCGGGTGTATTTCCCGGCGTTGGCGAAGATGGAGTAGCCGGCCGCCTGCTCGACGGGCGTCACCGGGGCACTGCCGATGGCGAACTGGTACTGGTGTTCCTCGATGTCGGCTTCCATGACCTTCGGGTTGAACCCGGCCGCCACGACGAGATTCTTCACGTCGTCGAGCTGGTTGGGCAGCGCGTAGGCCATGGAGACGAAGGCGGTGTTGACCGACTGGGCGGTCGCCTTGACGACGTCGACGGCCCTGCCGACGTTGTGGCTGTTGGTGATGCCGCCCTCCTGCTGGCCCGGCAGCTCCTTCGGCACGGTCTGGTTGCCCGGCACGAAGCTCTTGAGCGAATATCCGGCCTGCAGCCAGGCCGCCAGCACGTACGGCTTGAACGCCGACGCGGCCTGCTTCTTCGACTCGAAGGCCTCATTCCACGGGTCGTTGACGTAGTTTTCGCCGCCGTAGAAGGCGAGCACGCGGCCGTTCTTCGGGTTGACGGCCGCCAGGCCGCCGTGGAACTCCTTCGACATGCCCTGCATCGTGGTCTTCATCGTCTGCCGGGCGGCCTTCATCAGTTTCCTGTCGAAGGTCGAGGTGATCTTGTAGCCGCCGCTCTCGACCTCGTCGCGGGTCAGGCCGCGGGACTCCAGCTCGTCGAGCACCTGCTTCACCATGTAGCCCCTGTCACCGCCCAGGGAATTGCTGGTGTTGGCCTTCTTCGTCTTGGGGAACTCCGCGGTCTTCGGGAGCTGACCGTACTTCTCCGGCCAGAGCTCGGCCATCCTCTTGATGACTTCGCCGAAGCGGTATTTCAGCCCGTCGGCATCGGGTTCCCAGGCCGGCTGCTGGATCCGCGCGGCGAGGTAGGCGCCCTGCACGGGGGACAACTTCGCGGCGGTCATCTTCTTGCCGAAGTACGCCCGCGCGGCGGCCTGGACGCCGTACGCGCGGCCGAAGTTGACGGTGTTGAGATAGTTGCGCAGGATCTCGTCCTTGGTCAGCGTGTCGTCGAGCTTGACCGCGACGAAGATCTCCTTGATCTTTCGTTCGATGGACACTTCCTGGCTGAGGCCGTCGTAGTAACCGCGGGCCATCTGCTGGGTGATGGTCGAGGCGCCCTGCAGCTGCTGCCCGGTCGCGGTCATCCACACCGAGCGCGCCATGCCGGAGAAGGAGATGCCGGAGTCCTCGTAGAACGTGTCGTTCTCGATGGCGATCGCGGCGTCCTTGACGCTGTCGGCCATCTCGTTGATCTCGACGCTCTCGCGCGGCATGCCCAGCCTGGCGATCTCGGTCTTGCCGTCGTTGTAGTAGATGATGCTCTGCTGCGCGGTCGCCTCGGCCTGCACGGTCGTCGGCACCGGCGTGTTGGCGTACGCCACCATGACCATGCCGAACATGCCGGCCGCGAGCACCACGATGCCGGCGACGACGACTTTCCAGCTCGGCACGAACCTGCGCCAGCCGCCCCGGCCGCCGCCCTTCTTGACGGGCGGTCCTGGGGGCTCGGGCGGCCCGCCCTGCCCCCTTCTGCGGCGCCGCGGCGCGTCGCTGACCATGGTCTCCTGGTTACCGAGCGTGCGCGACTCCTCGCGGGAACGGGAGCGGGAGCGCGGCGGCGGCTGGTCGCCGCGCTCGCCCGCCGGGTCGCCGCGTCTGGGAGGCTCGTCGTAAGGCTGTGCGGCCATGGCCCCGGTCTGCTCGTACGCCGCCTCAGGACGTCGATCCGCCGGTGCCTCGCCCCAGCCGGGTCCGCCGGTTTGGCGAGAGGAACTTTGGGGCACAGAACGGGATGAGCTGGAACGACGGCGCCTTCCCTGGCGTGCCGTCCCCTCATTCATGCTGTTACTCACACGTCCTCGCAACGTCGTCGGAACTGAAACGGCGGTAGGGCGTGAGGCTCCTCGCCGCCCTCGGTCTTCACGCTTGGCCGACGAGGTCAGGCGGTCCGTTCCCGAGTACGTACGAAACCGTCAAGTGGTTCCAGGAACAACCTTGGCAGACCTCGACAACGTACACCCGGAACTCATCGTAATCATGAGCCATGGCTATGAGCTCTGATGTGACTTTTGCCTGGCCGGCATGACGCCCGAGGCACTCACCGTAAACATAAGTCACATGGGTGACGTTCTCCCTTTCGCAGACCGGGCAGGGACGTTCGGTCGGCTCGCCGAAGTGGCGTGCGGCGCGAAGGAGGTAGGGCTGTGCGTCACAGACGTCACCGCGCGAAGCTCGCCCGGAACGCAGGGAGCGGACTGCCGCTCTCTTCGCGAGACCGTAATCCACCACCCTTCGCTGTGACCACATGAGCGCCAGACTACGGCGTTTTGAGTGTCCGTCCCAACGACTCGGCGGATTCATAGATTGCGGCGATATAGCGCTCCGACGTATCCTCAAGATGTATCGGCTCGATACATCGACGCGAGAGGGGGCGGTTCCCATGGCCAGCGGACAGGGCAGAGTCTTGGAACTGGCCGTGCTCGGGTCGCTGCACGAGACGCCGCTACACGGCTACGAGCTGCGCAAACGGCTCAACGCCCTGCTGGGGATGTTCCGTGCGTTCTCCTACGGGTCGCTGTACCCCTGTCTGCGATCACTATTGGCCCAGGGCCTCATCGCGGAGGAGCAACCCGCTCCCGCCACGATCGTCGGCGGCCGGTCGAAGATCGTCTACAAACTGACCGCCGAGGGCAAGGAACGCCTGCAGGACATGCTCACCCAGGCAGGTCCTTCCGCATGGGAGGACGAGAGCTTCGGTGTGCATTTCGCTTTCTTCCGGCACACCGAGGCCGAAGTCCGTCTGCGCATTCTCGAAGGCCGCCGCAGCCGGCTGGAAGAGCGGCTCGACGCGGTGCGCACGGCGCTGGCGCGCACCAGGGAGCGCCTCGACAGCTACACGCTCGAGCTGCAACGTCACGGGCTCGAGTCGGTGGAGCGCGAGGTGCGCTGGCTCAACGAGCTGATCGCAACGGAGCGCCGGGCCTCGGAAGAGCCCGGAAGAGACACCACGTCAACTGATGAGTAAGGGAGCGAGTGCGATGGGTTCGGTTCGCGTGGCCATTGTCGGTGTCGGCAACTGCGCGTCGTCGCTGGTCCAGGGCGTTCACTATTACAAGGACGCCGACCCGGACGTTCGGGTCCCGGGCCTGATGCACGTGAAGTTCGGCGACTACCACGTCG